>JAFLBZ010000004.1 GCA_017303715.1 Rhodothermia bacterium
TTGAAGCCGCCGAAATTGCAAAGTTCACCTCCGAAGAAAAGGAACAATACGAACAAAGTTTAAAATCGTATCGAGACCTCAAAAATGTGATTGATACCGCTTTTGTTGAGGGAGAAACAAAAGGGAAGATCGAAGGAAAAATCGAAGGGAAGATCGAAATTGCCAAACGATTAAAATCAATGGGATTTACCATTGAGCAAATACAGGAAGCGACAGACCTGTCTAAAGAAGAAGTTGAACAACTTTAACCGTCACCAACACGGCATCAATGCCTAAAAAAGTAAAGAAATGGCAGTCAAAGAAAGATATATCAATCCCTTTACGGATTTTGGATTCAAAAAACTGTTCGGAACGGAACTGAATAAAGACTTATTAATTGATTTTCTGAATGAGGTTATTCTGCCCAAAAAAAAGTAAATTGACGAAGACTTTGATGTAAGTATTAAACTTATAGTATAAATTAAGCAAGACAACAAGTGATAACAGCTCAATAACGATTAACAAGATTCGGAAACAAGTAAAAACAAAAAGAACAAGGAGCCGAGTAATATGTAGAAAATTAAACACAATATAACATTTCTGTATTGATAGAAATCACAAACTCAGATAAAAACAAAAGAAATAAAAACTCCTCTCCGTTTTCTTGTAAAGGTCAAAAACGATAAACGAATTATTTTACTGCAATGGATTTATTTTTTATCATTGACGTGGCTGGCACAGTGGCTTTTAGCATTTCAGGTGTTATGGCAGCTATTGAAAAAAAGCTGGATATTTTGGGTGTTTTTATAATAGCTTTCATAGCTGCATTAGGCGGAGGAACCTTGCGAGATGTTTTGATAGGAAATGTCCCTGTCAATTGGATGCGTGATATGACTCCAGTATTTGTTGTTTTCACCTCTACTGTATTAGCCTTTTTATTCACAAATGCGTTAAGTAATTGGCATAAACTACTCATCTTATTTGACACTTTAGGTTTAGGATTTTTTACCATTGTTGGTGTTAAAATAGGTCTTAATAACAATATAGATCCATTAGTTTGTCTTATTTTAGGAACGATTACTGCGACCTTTGGAGGCGTCATTAGAGATATTTCTTTAAATAATATTCCCTTGTTATTTGAGCGAGAAGTGTATGCAACAGCTTGTATTATAGGAGGAATAATATATCTATGATTAATCCATCTTTCACTACCTTACACTGTAGTAGAATGGTTCAGTATTTTGACGATTGTAGCCATAAGATTTTTAGCCATTCGGAATAATTGGCAGCTTCCTAAAATAGGATAATGACTCCCCAATTGGCATAATGCACTAATGTTGAAAACCCATAGGCTCAAAACAGAGCAGCCAAAATCTAATGTCATTACGATTTTAGAAAAGCCAAAAGGTAAGGAGGTTTTTTTTGTTTATTCAAAAATTGGTAGCGAATAACTTCTCCTTTTTCCGTGGGTAAAGTAGCCAAAAAATGTTCTACTGATTGAGACTCTATTTCTCCACCATTGTGTCCTGGATACACCACCACCGTCAGTATCCCGCCACGTCTTAGCAGTAGAATAGCTTGTTCTAATGCTTTCAATGTCTTTTCTGCTAAGGTAATAATGGTTTTATCACTACCCGGAAGATAACCCAAATTAAACATAATTGCCCCCACTTTTCCAAGAAAGTCTTCGCCCAATTTTTCCAACATTTTTGTATGGCTTTCCAAAAAGAACACATAATTTTCCGCTTCAGGAAAACTGCCTTGGATTTTCTCGGTTGACAGATTGACCGCCCTTGCTTGAACATCAAATCCCCAAAGAAAGCCCGTTTCCCCAACAATGCGGTAAAGAAAATGTGCATCATGACCATTCCCTAAGGTTGCATCTATCGCCATTTCGCCCGATTTCAGGGTTTGCAGGATTAAACTTTGTGCAAAGTCTAAAATTCTTGGCAATAGGGGATGGGTATTTTCCATAGTTTGCTTTTTGTTATTTGAACAATGTAACCCTTTCAAGCCCAAAAATTGAATAAATTCTCTACAATGTTAGACCCAATCTCACTCCCACTCCCCAACGCCATAGACCGAAGCTACCGTATTTTTTTTCAAAGCATGACCGATCTGCCCTTACTTTTAAAGGAGCACCATTTGGTTGGGCCGAAAGTGGGCATCGTTACCGATGCCAATGTCGAAAAGTTGTATCGTCAAAGCCTTGAGGCCACACTCCAATTTCATGGATTTGTGCCGCACTGGCTTACATTACCTGCTGGAGAAACCACAAAATCTCTTCAACATCTTTCCACGATTTTCGATCACTTTTTAGGCTATTTAGACCGCCAAACACCTCTTATCGCATTGGGTGGCGGCGTGATTGGCGACTTAACGGGGTTTGCTGCCGCCTCCATTTTGCGTGGTGTTCCTTTTGTCCAAGTTCCGACGACGTTAATGGCACAGGTTGATAGTTCTGTCGGTGGCAAAACAGGGATCAACCATTCTGTTGGGAAAAACCTAATTGGCGCATTCCATCAACCTACTTTCGTCCTGTGTGATTCTGTGACAGTGCAGTCGCTTCCGATTCGGGAGTGGCACGCTGGATTAGCAGAAGTGGTTAAACATGCGCTAATTACAGACCATGCCCTGTTTAATGACCTTGTGTCCAATTGGTCTGTGGTTTTAGACCGCGTCCCCGAAACCATTGCGCCCATTATTCGGCGTTCCGTTGCGATAAAAGCGGCAGTGGTGGCCCAAGACGAGACCGAGCAAGGCATCCGCGCACACCTAAATTTCGGACACACGTTTGCACATGCCATCGAACAAGTTACGGGCTACAACGTTTTTTTGCATGGCGAAGCCGTAACCATCGGGATGGTGGCTGCGTTACATGTAAGTAAATACAAAACGTCAGATTTTCCGTTTGAAAAGGCTTTGGGATTGGTAAAACAACTGCCTGTTCCCGTTTCTGCAAAGGGAATAGACGTCCTGCGCTTAACCGAAGCGATGAAAGCGGATAAAAAAGCACAATCTGGACAAATTCGCCTCGTATTGCTCTCAAAAATTGGAGAGGCATATGTGACCGATCAAGTGCCACCGGAGGCTGTACAAGAAGCATGGAGATTTGCTTTATCTATGTTTTGAGCATTTTTATAGGTAATGGAAACCTTATGGAAGAATTGTGTTTAGAGTACTTAGGCCAATTTATTAAACAAGGTTGTGTTTCTCTTGTATTCTCTAAAGACAACCATTTGTACTGCAAAGACAACCACTTACCTCACAAACCGCACCTATAAACATCTTTCGCCTGCCCTTGCCACTGCGTCATATATACCGTGCTCCATTTCGCCTTGTCCGGTTGCTGCTCCTGCTGACGGCACTTTGTTTGTTGCTTTACTTTGGACTAACCAAAACCCGCGTGGGACGGGACACCCTTCGTGAACAAATTACCCGCTTTTTTAACGACGAATTTAAAGGAAGTATTGAGATTGGGAACCTAAAAGGCAATTTAGTCAACGATTTGTACGCCTCACAAGTTATACTCCGAGATCCATCTGGAAAGATTGTCGTCCGAATAGATTCCTTGGTGGCTTCTCCTGACTGGTGGAGCATGTTAGAGGAAACCATCTCTATCCGAAAAATCACCCTTTTCCGACCGTCTGTCAACCTTCAACAACAGGCGAACGGGCGTTGGAACATTGAAGAAGTTTTTGCACCACAGGTTAAACGTGCCCCGAATCCTAACCGTATTGTATGGAACATTGCCTCTGCCGAGGTCAACATCCGGCAAGGACGAATCCAAACAGCAAGCGATGCCTCTACGCCAAAAATTGTGCAACAAGGCCACGTTTTTGATTTCACTCGAACCACCATCTCAGACCTTAACCTAAGCGCGTCTTTGGATTGGCGTAAACCATACAAACTTATAGACTTAACAGGACTCTCTTTTCATCTTCCTCGACAAAACTTCACGTTGAGAAAATTAGAAGGGCAATTACTCTTTGATGAAAACCAAGCCATTCTGAACCATTTTTTCCTTCAGGCGGGGAACTCATCCATCCGACTTCGAGCCTCCGCCAGAGGTGATTCGTTTGCAAAGAAGCCTTTTGATTTTGCCCTTTTCAAAAACGCTCCATTCCAGATTAACCTCCAGCAAGCCATTGTTCGGGCCGACGACTGGAAAACCTTGTTCCCCCAAGTCCCCCTTTCTGATTTTACCGCAGTACTTAAGGTGAAGGGACAAAACCCGACCTATACATTCGAAAATTTGGCCATTCGCCAAGGCGAAACCACGCTTTCCGGAAAAGGTGAAGTCACTACGTATCCCGACTCACTCTCCCTCCGTTTAAACATCGCCGACAATGTAATCTCGGTGCCAGATTTAGAAAAATGGCTACCCAAAGCAGGCTTATCCTCCGTCCGACATCTGCGGAAGGTAAACCTTAGCTTTGATGGACGCGGGCGGATCGGGCTAAACAATGAAGACTTTGTCTTCCAGGCCAACCTCCAGATTCGCCATCCAGAGACAGGCGACCTTTTTGGGTTTGTGAAGGCACAAAAAACCACCTCAACACCGCTTTCATATAAATTAGACCTCACTACCAACCGTCTCAATCTCGGTTTTATTCTAAAAAATACAAATTTAGCCTCTAATCTTACGGGAATTACGCGCATTGAAGGTATAGGAACTCGTCTCGAAGACCTTGATGCACGGGTTTATTTCAAATTACGTGACCTTCACTTCGATAAATATCAGGCGGATTCGTTGCGTTTGGATGGTTATGTGAAAAATCGCCAATTTGATGGGCTGGCCATGTTTGCAAAAGAAGGTGGATCAATCCGAACCAAAGGAAGGATCAACCTCAAGAATCCCAAACCGCTGTTTGACCTCACCGCAGATGCAGAACGGTTTAATATTGGCTGGCTCGACCCCAAGGCGGGCATAACCACCAAACTGACAGGCAATATCCAACTGAATGGATCCGGAGATGGGCTTGCGAACTTCCAAGGAAAAGCGATTCTCGATATAGAACCCTCCCTCTTTGTCGTAAAAGGAAAAGAAACCCGCACAACCGACTTATACACCACCCTCGATATCCGAGAGAACGACCAAAAGGGCATCAATTTGGAAATGACGGGCGACTTGGCCACCATTTCTTTAGAGAGCGGGTATAAATTGGATGTTTTCCTTGAAATGGGTCAATATTGGCTAAATGCCATCACACGTACCATCTCCGCAGAGCAGGCAAAACGATATCGGCCCGATTCGTCTTATGTGCCTCCTACCTTGAATGTAGCAGCCATTGATGCAGAGCGCAATAAAATGAGCAAAAGAATGGGGCCACATCCGATTGACCGTTTACCTAAATTGACCGAAGCCTTTATAAAAATAAAACGCGGCGCTTTCCTGACCAACCTCATTCCCAATTTTCCGTATTTCGATGATTCGGTAGAACTTAAATGGCGATCGCTTGGAAGCCCAAATACAAGCTCGGTAGAAATCAACATCAGCGGCGATTCGCTTGCTGTTGGCACGGCAAGACTAAAGAACTTCGACCTCAAACTGGCTGCGGATAGCAAATATGCGTATAACCTGACCAATAACCTACAAGCATCCATCATCGGTCAGTTTGAGCGCCTTCACATTGCTGGTGAAAAGTTTGAAAACACCAATTTAGAATTTAGCTACCAATATGGCGGCGGACAGTTGTACCTCAACTCTTCCAATCTTGCTGGATTAGGTGCATTCCGCACTTGGGCCAATCTCGATTTACTACAAGACAAAAATAGGTTGACCATTGTAGAGTTGGCATTAACCTCGTCGGCCTACGAATGGCTGATCCCCAAAGACCAAGTTATTGACCTTTATACAGATGCTTTGATCTTAAACAATCTGGTGGTTGAACGACGTGACAACAACCCGAATATGCCGAATCACACCATCCGAGCAAATGGCATTGTATCCGCATTACCCGAAGATGAGGTTAAAGTCCGTGTCGAAAATATAGACATTGGCGACTTAACAAAGAATTTAAAAGGGCGTGATAAATTTGACGGAACCCTCCAAGGTGAATTTTCTATACGACGACTCTTCCAATCACCGGACATTAATGGTGCATTAACGATTGAAAACAGCTGGCTAAACGGTACAGATTTTGGAACCCTGAACATTTGGGGGAATTTTGAGCCTATTAACCAAGTGGTAAATTTTAATCTACAAGCCCGACAGCCCCTACCCAGTCGGTTTGAAGTTCGCAACAACGACATAGACGTCTCTGGCAAAATTGGATTACCAAGAGGCAGCCGCGAAAAAGGAAACCGAAATCCGGGTTTTATTGATGTGGCCATAGACCTTCGCCGGTTAGACCTCTTCTTCTTCAAAACCCTTTTCCCCTACGAGATTGACCGCGTTACGGGCTGGGGTTATGGAAATGGAACCGTAAAAGGGAGTTTTGATAAGCCCATTTTTGATGCCGACTTGTATTTGGTAGAAAGTAATTTCTTGGTTCCTTATTTCAACTTGACGTATGGCCTTTCTGGACCTGTTTCTGTGGATGAACACGGTATCCACCTTAATAAGATGACCATTGCAGACAACACGGGTGGAAAGTCTGGGGTTGATGGCAGTATTTTATTTAACCATTACGATTTCTTCTCGCTCGACTTGGCCTTCAATTTAGACAAATTACAACTCATTAATGTCGGCGACTCCAAAGACCTTTATTGGTATGGTTATATTTGGGCTTCTGGCCCTGCAACGCTCAAAGGGCCACTGTATAAAGCCTTTATTGATGCACCTGACCTCACCACAACACCAAATAGCCAACTTTTTATTCCGATAACGGGTAGTGGCCTGAGCAACGACGAGGTTTTTATCACTTTCACCGATTCTACCGGACAGGTACCAAAACCCATAAAACGCCAAAATTTACTCTCCGGACGAGGAACTGGAGAAAGAACGTTTCTGGATGGATTAGAGATGAACGCCAATATCCGTGCCACCTCTGGCTCTACCATCCACTTGGTTTTCGATCCACTGCTAAACGACGTTATCCATGCAGTTGGATATGGCGAACTACAGATGCAATACCTTGATGCCAGTTTCAAAATGTTCGGGGATTTTAATGTGGAGTCTGGCGACTACCTCTTCACCGCCTTCGATATTTTCCGCAAGCCTTTTAAATTGGAACGCGGGGGCAGAATGACGTGGTCTGGTGATCCTATAAATGCCAAATTAGCCATCCCCGCTTCCTACAAAACCAATGCTCGGACGGATGGGCTGGAAGGGATTCTCCCAAGTTTAGACACCCAAAACGTTTCTCGGATACCCATCAAGGTGGGGATGGACATTACGGGTGACGTCAATTCGCCTATTGTGGATTTGCGGCTTGCCATTGACCGAGACCAACGTGTAGGTGAATTTGGAAATTATGAGGGCTTAGAAACCGAGTTTAACCGAGAAGACCGCGCAACTTCATACGCCTTTAGTGTACTACTCACAAACTCCTTCGCACTGGCCTCTGCTATTATTAATCCAAACAACCCAAATGCAAGCGTTTCCGATGCCGGGCAACAAGTTGTCTTTACCAGTCTCGCGCAGTTGGTTTCGGCCTACTTAAACCGTGTTGTAAACCAAGTGATACCCAATGCCGACATCAACTTGGGGATTTATCAGGGGAAAGACCTTACCCGCCTTAACGAACTGGGGCTACAAGCAGGAATTGCACTACGCCTTTTTGACGAACGTATTGTGATTCGAGGCGAGGGGATTCTACCGAATTTCGACAATGCCGATGGTGCATTGCAAAACCAATTTAGTGGGGAAGTTGTCTTTGAGTACAAAATCTCGCCCAATGTCTCCATTGAGGCGTTTTATCGCAAAAATGACCGAATTCTCGGAACAAACGATGTCGTTTCTGGGGAATCCGTAGGCATAGGGTTTAACCTGCAAAAAACATTCTCGAATTGGAATAAAATTTTCAAGCGAAAAAAACGCAATATTTCAACCAAAAAGCGCGACAGCGCCCTTGTATCCGTAAACCGTCCGTTAAGACCTGATAGACGCTAATTTTAGACAACCAAAATAAACTTCTATGAAACAAGAACCGCACCTCATCCGCAATTTAATCCTCACGTTTCTTACCAAAAACAAAAAACAAGCCTTTCGCCCTAAAGAATTGGCACAATCCCTTAATATTCGAGACAACCGCGCATTCTCCATTTTCCAACAAGAACTTGAAGCATTGGTGTCTAAGGGAGAAATTCAGAAAGTCTCTGGCGGAAAAGTGAAATTTATGAACCAAGAACCCCACCTCCAAGTGGGTACGCTTACGGTTCACCCGCAAGGTTATGGTTTTGTAACCATCCTGAATATAGTGGAAGACATTTACATCCCACAAGGATTACTTGGCTATGCTATGGATGGCGATACCGTAAGAATCAGTCTTTTTGCCCCAAACCGTCGCGGCAATAGACGCCAAGAAGGGCGGGTAGAAGAAGTTATTGAGCGAAAACGTACCCAAGCCGTAGGGACGCTAATCGAAGACGAAGAAGATGGGCTTCGATATGTCCGTCCTCACGACCCACGCCTTTTAGCCGATGTTCTGATTAGTCCCAAAGACCCAACCGATGCCAAAGATGGCGACGCTGTTCTGGTTTCGATGGATCGTTTTAATGTACACCTTGGGGTTCCTGAAGGCAAAATCCTCCAACGCATTGGACGCGCAGACGACCCCGCAATCCAAGTCACATCCTTAGCCCTTTCCCGCGACATCCGGGCACAGTTCCCGCCCAATGTGATTTCTGCCGCCGAAGCCATTCCTTTAGAAATTCCTACTGACGAAGCAAAACGTCGTTTGGATTTACGCGGAAAACGTGTATTTACCATAGACCCCTACGACGCCAAAGATTTTGACGACGCTTTACACCTTGAACAAATTGGTGAAGACCGTTATATCGTTGGGGTACACATTGCGGACGTTAGCTTTTACGTTACCCAAAATTCCGAAATAGACCAAGAAGCAACGCTACGCGCCACAAGTGTTTATCTCGTAGATCGGGTTATCCCCATGTTGCCGGAGAAATTATCCAATGGCGTCTGTTCTCTACGGCCAAACGAGGACAAATTAACCTTTTCGGTCATGTTTGAGGTGAATGGCTTGGGAGAAGTACTCCACTATCAGATTGTCGAGACCATTATTCACTCACAGCAACGGCTCACCTACGAAGAAGCACAAGCCATTTTAGAAGGCGAAAATGACGCCCACCCTTTTGCATCGGACGTCCAAATGGCGTGGAAAATTGCCAAAAATCTACGCGAATCTCGGTTCAAACAAGGCTCTGTGCGGTTCAACCGACCGGAAGTAAAAGTAAAACTTGCTGAAGACGGAACGCCTCTTGAGGTTTATGCAAAAATCACCAAAGAAGCGAATTGGTTAATCGAAGAATGGATGCTACTGGCAAACAAAATGGTGGCAATTCATGTCAATCAGGCATTTAAAGAAGTCCCTCCTTTTGTTTATCGGACGCACGACATTCCCAACGCCGAACGAATGATGCAGTTGGCGGAATACCTGAAATTATTCGGTTTTGAGATCCCTCACAAAGGCGGAAACATCCAAGCACAAGACCTGAACCGGCTCATGGAAATGGTTCACGGAAAACCCCAAGCCTTGCTTATCGAAGATGCCGCCCTAAGGGCAATGGCAAAAGCCAAATACACGGTCGAGAATATTGGGCACTTCGGACTTGGCTTCCCATTCTATAGCCACTTCACGTCCCCCATTAGACGGTATCCAGACCTGATTGCTCATCGGTTGTTGAAAAAATATGCCCAAACCGGATTCACCAAACCGGACAAAGATGAACTAAGTGCCACTTGTTTGCATTGCTCTACCAAAGAAAAAGAAGCCGAGGAAGCAGAACGAGAATCTATCCGACTTAAACAAGCCGAATATATGCTCCAACACGTCGGGACGGCGTATAATGGCGTTATTAGTGGGGTTACCAATTTCGGTATTTATGTCACCATCACCGAACTTCTGGTTGAGGGGATGGTCTTATTGCGCGATTTGAATGACGACTTTTACGATTACGATGAAAAGCGGTATTGTTTGATTGGGCGTAAACACAAAAAGGTTTTCCAGATTGGGAATCCTATCCGCGTATTGGTTGCTAAAGCAGACGTTGCCTCCAGAAGAATTGACCTAACTCTGGTGGCGTCTGCAACACAGCAAAAACAACGCCCAGCACGAAAAAGGTAGCAAAAGCCCTTTCGATAGGCTTGGATAATATTTCGCCAATGAACTTGGACTATGCCCCATTAACAGACCTTCGACAACTATGAATCAACGAGTGGCTTTGTCTTTTCTAAAAGTGGAATTGGTTTATCAATGGTGAAGCGTGCAGCGTCCATTCATACCAAGTACTTTGTTTTTTCAGAAGTCAAAACACACAATGACATATTCAGCCAGCCTTTAACTTAAATGGATTTTAATACTTAAATGTGCATTATGTAACCAAGTGGGAGTTTGCCAAAACCAGTCCCGGCCTCAAGAGCATCATGGAAGAACTTACGGGATTACATCAATTTCGGTTTTACAAGGGTTTGTTCTACTTTTTAATGAAGAGCAAAGCTCCATAGGGGCGGTAGCTTAATAACACAACAAAGCCCCGTAGAGGTGGCATCTTTACATGACGAGGAAAAACTGGTTGATCGTAGTATTTGCGCTGTGATGAAGTCGTACAATGACCCTTCGTTAAATAAGGGATTTTCAAATTGTGAAATACTCACAACTCGTATTTACTCAACTTGGGAACAGTCCTGATTTATATTTTCTTGGCCGATCAAATTAGGGTGGTAATTTAAGATGCAGTTTATGATTTATGGCCTGAACCACAGCATAACACGGTTGAGTTAAGGCCATACACCCTCATAACTCGCCCCGCAACTGTTCCAAAAGGTTTTTACAGGTACGATACACCATCGCATACACCTCATCAAAGCCTTGCTGACCGCCATAGTAGGGGTCTGGAACCTCGCCATTCCCGGGATTGGGGTCAAAATCGCGGAAGAGGCGCACTTTTTGAACATCGGTATCTAATTCGTCTCCAGCCCCTGCGATCATCAGCATATTTTCCACGTTCGAGCGATCCATGCCCAAGATCAGGTCGTAGTGGTCTAAGAAGTGGGCTTTAAACTGTTGGGCGCGTTGTTTAGAGATATCCACCCCATTCGAGGCCGCCGTTCTGGTCATCCGACGGTCTGGCGGTTCTCCCACGTGCCATCCACCCGTCCCTGCCGAGGCAATCTCGAAGCGTGCCTCCAGTCCGGCTTCTTTCACCAAATATCGGAATACCCCCTCGGCAAGTGGGCTACGACAGATATTCCCAAGGCAAACAAAAACAATGCGATATGGTTGGTTTTTCATAAGTCTATTCAAGTTTTGGATTGACTTCAATCTTGGTAACCAAAATAATACCAATAAGGCACGTACTACATGAAATGATTGCGGGTATGTACTTGTATCCAGCCAGCCGATGTGCTATAATACTCCTCTTATCATTGAAATTGTCCATGCAGCGTCATTAACAACCAAATTTATGAAGACAGCAACCTATCTTATGACCGAAGCAGCTTTAAAGAAAGGCTGGATTCGTAGTGAACAAGACGTAGAAACTGATGCAAAAGGTCGCCTTGTGGTTGGCCAAGATGCGTTTCGCTACATCGTTAACCTCGGTTGGGGGCAATTAGACCCCAATATTACGCCCGTAGGCGATTGTCACGAAATGGTACAAGACAGCCAAGGACGGATCATCTTGTTGACGAATGATACCCATAATAATGTGGTTGTATATGACAAAAACGGCAAGTTTCTCACCTCATGGGGGACGGAATATCCGGGGGCACATGGGCTGACGCTTTCAACCGAAAATGGGGAGGACTTCCTGTTTATCTGCGACAACAACCGCCACCAAGTTATCAAAACCACCTTGACGGGTAAAGAAGTGATGGTTCTTGGCATCCCAACAGAGGCTGACGTTTATGATACACCGGAGCAATACATCCCTACAGAAGTTGCCGTAGCACCCAATGGGGATTTTTATGTGGCAGATGGGTACGGGCAGGATTGGGTGATCCAATATGACCATAACGGGAAGTATATCCGCCATTTTGGTGGAAAGGGGACCGGAGCAGCGCACTTGAACAATGCCCATGGGGTTTGTGTAGATACCCGCAATCCGCAAGACCCGTTTTTATGGGTGACTTCGCGGCCAGAGCACCGTTTCAAGCGTTTTAGCCTTTCTGGAGCGTATCAAAGTGATATCCATTTGCCCGGAGCTTGGGTTTGCCGTCCGGTCATCCATGGTCCTAATCTTTATGCAGCGGTTTTGGTCTCCGAGAAATTGGGTTTTAATGGCGGGTCTGGTTTTATCACCATTTTAGACGCAGAAAACCGCGTAGTGGCGAATCTTGGTGGATTTGCACCCCAATACCACAACGGGCAATTAGCAGAAATGTGCCAAGCATTCCCCTTGTTTTTATATCCACACGACGTTTGTGTGGATGACGACGAAAACCTCTATGTTCCCCAATGGAATTCAGGAAAGGTCTATCCATACAAACTCGAAAGAATATAAGGTCAAGTAACCACTTTTAGGTTTCTCCGGCCCATCCAACGACGGATTAAGGCATACAGGCAGACCAGCCATCCAATTGGGTAAGGCAGTGTAAAAACAGCCCACCACATCGGGTATGGGGTAGCTCCGCCAATGCCTCCCAATGCCGTAAAGCCCCACATGGCTGCTGTACCAATGGCAATCAAAACAGCGGCCAAAAGGAAGGTTTTTCGGCAAGAGTCCTGCATGAAATGGGTGGAAACGGACAATAAAACACTCCCCAAAAAGACAACAATCGAGCCTTCTAAAGGGTCTATTGCGCCTAATAATACAGCGGCCACACCCAGCATGAAGAGCACATGCGACCAATTGGCTTTATTTTTCATCGCTTAGAAATTTTGGTTAATACCGTTTGCGTATCTCTTTACAAAAATTTCGGGTTATACGCCGCTGTGTTGTAGGGAGTCCCGAATTTCCCTTGTTTCTTCGTGTAGGGCTATCAGAAAGTCAAACAGATAGTCTTTTCCAGCCATTTGTGCCTGATGATGCCAAGGATTCATAACGGTCGAGCGTAGTACAAATAGACCTTCCCGCTTATAATCGGCCTTGCTGACCTTGAGCGTTTTCAACAATTCCGAAACCGATTTGGTGGAGTATTGCGAGACCATAAAACGGGTGCGCGAGACAAAGAAGTCTTGAGCGTACAAGCGTTTACGGGTCTCTTTTTTGTTCCGAATCGTAAAACGGTCATAAATCAACTGGTTTAAATGGTTCAATTCCTGCAAGGAGCAATCTACACGAACAAGGGTGTCGTCATGCCAAGCCATTGGGACGGCCACAAAGCACACGATATTGGTATCTGGCGGATCATAAGCAAGAACGAAGGTGAAGGGAAATTTACTGGCGTTTTCTTTGCCAAAAATCTCTCCATCCAAATACCGGAAGATCTTTTTATGGTGGTTTAGGTAATGTGCAAAGCGACGGGTATTTAGGATGCTGGTTCGGATGATTTTGCCGTGTCCGTGGGTTTCCAATGGAATGGTTTTATGCGCCAAATAACAGGCGGCAGCGGCAGCACCAGGCTTCGAGCCTTCTAGGATATATGGTCCAACGGCATGGATTTCCGGCGTATGGTCTATCTGGTTCAACCCACCTTCTTCCTCCGAAATGTATTGTGCTTTTTGGGTGATCAGTTCCGTAACAATTCCATGTTTGATGGCAATTATGCCTGCCGGATAAGGAATATAGCCCATCTTATGCGGATCAATGGTGATGGAATCGGCATCAGGGAAGGCAAGAAATGCACCGTATAGCTCTGGATTGTCCCAAGCAATGCGTATCGGCTGGCTGAGAGCTTTGTTTTTATGCGTGATTGTAAAAGTTTCGGCAACATCCAACTTTTCCACATACGACTGAAGGACTTCTGCCATACCACCTTTTTCCTTTTTGGTCAATTCTGGATGGCAAAAAAGGCTTCTGAAGTACCCACCCCAAGCCCCATCCACATGCAACCAAAAAGAGCGATTATGCTTTTTCGCTAATTCGTCTCGGAGGAATTTAACCCGATGTACTGGATCAACCGCCCCTTCCTCGGTTGTTCCGGCAACAGCAATCACGAAAGCCGTGTATTCATTGGGTTTTTGGTGCAAAAGTAATTCTCGCAATGCAAGGGCATCCATACGGAATTGGGCGTCAACCGGAACCGGAACGATAGCGTCTTCGCCATAGCCCAAAACATTTGCAGCTTTTTTGATGCTATAATGTGCCGACTCCGAGACATAAATACGGGGTTTAAATCCCAGACGTTCCAGAATGGGATATAATCCGCGCCTACTGACATTAAACAGGCTGTTTTCCACATGCTCGTTAAGTTCTTTTAAGACCAAATCCTGTACTTGGCGCTTCTCATCAATCAAGTGATTGGCCAAGCTACGTAGCATACGAGCCGCCTGATTGGGCTTGAGGGCAATCAACGTCTGTGCCGGAACTTCCAAGATGGAAACACTGGCGTTTCGTACGCAATTCGGTGTACGAATAAGGAAGTCTATATGGCGTTGTTGGCAATATTCCTGCACCATAAAAGGGAGAAACTGCACCGTCCGAGCGATCCAAAGCGCTTCGATATTGGCAACTGTGCCGCCGGAGCAAATATGCGCCCATGCGGTATCGGGGTTGTACCCCAACATCGCCGCAACCATTTTCCCCACTTCCAACTCAAGCGGAACCGTCACCGAAGCCGATTCATCCGTCACATTGTTGGGGTTATAGAGCATCCCAGCGAAATAGCCCACCACCGAGGGCAAAGTTTGTTCGCTGAGCATATGGGCGATGTAACGAGGCGAATAAAACGGAAAATGCGCCTTTAGTTGGTTGAGAACCGTTTCTAATTCGGTGTCTAACTGATCAAACCAATGCTCGTGTTGTCGGCGCTTGGTACGGTCAACAATGATAGGATCTTCAGGGAAATAATTTCGTCGCCAATGAATGTAGTCGTTGAAGATATTCATCAGCAGTTGCGCCCAAACATCGGCATGTTCAGCTTTGGGACCAAGAAACCATGCCGAGAGTGGATTTTGGGTGATACCGTCCACTTTACTGGGGTCGTTCAGGCGGTGAGGACTTTTTGAAGGGTGATGTTCCATTGGTTTTTTAAACACAATGTACCTCAATTTTGTCCATCGTTTGTATGGGAATTTTGCAATATCCGGACGATTTTTCTGCACACGAGGCGACGTCTCTGAACGCCAATGCCTTGTTTCGACGTTTGAGATGGTAAAGGTAACGCCCCTACCTGATCGCAAAAAAGTTGGGGGATTTTATGGCGGCGAAAGGATGTTTGTCCAGATGCCCGATTCGCACATAATGCAAATCCACAACCAACGGCCATTATTTTAAACGGGCTAAAAATTGTTTTTCATGCCGTTTGAGGTGAATCATAAAAAAATCAAGCATTTGGACGAGCGAAATATCACCAGCGATAGGGTGACGGAAGCACGTTGAAAGTAAAATCTCATCACTCAAACCCATAAGCCAAGTTTTCAATTCTTCACGTTGTGCTTCCCACGCTTCCTGAACCGTTTTTGCATGTAGTTCTTGGGGCATTTTTGCAACTGGCCCCGGTGCTTTTATTTTCAAGGGAAGCGTATTTCCAATACGTAGTTTCAGCATCCCAATGTGTGATTTTATCCCTGCACGAGACGTTTTTTGGCCTTTAGACAAAAACCGTTGGACATAAATCCGAGACATCTTTTCCGATAAAAACAAGTGATAAAGCACTTCTAATGGCGACCAAACATCAGGGCTCGGTTTCTGAGTGAGGACATTTTCTGAATACATATTTGCCACATGCCATAGGTATTCAGTGGCTTTTTCCAATGCCGAAATTTTATCTTTTATCGTATTTTGTAACATGGGTTTATATCATCAATAAGGGCGTAATCAATAAAATATTGTACGATAATCATACGCTTTAGGGCTTAAAAAACGTCCAGAAATTCTTTTTCCGAACTGTCATATGGCTTTGTCCTGTTTCAGAGGCATACTCTGCACGAACTTCATCGCCAAAGGTATCGAAAAACTCAGGATCAAAAAAGGCATCCTGCAAATTTTCCAAAACTTTTTCGATGGGTGTATTTTTTTGTATCCATTGTCGGCAAACCTCTTGCCGGAATCGAATCCCCATCGTACAAAAACCTACAACGGCTCCCGTTGACTTGTTATACCGAATACGGATGGACTTGTGCAGTACGGGATGTCGCCAGAATACTTGTTTTGTGTTCTCCGTTAAGATGGGTGCAACCTCACCATAGACTTGGTATTCCAGATCAAAAAACTTGGCGGAATTAAAAAAAACACCTTTCTGATAAGAAGCCTTACCGCCTCCCAAAATCGTTCCGAGTACCTCGCCGTGCATTTTTCCGGTGTACCAAAATTGCTCTATCGGACGCTGCCCCCCCAACGGCTTTCGAAATTCGGCACAATCCCCTACAGCAAAAACATCTGGAACATTTGTCTTAAATTCCCAATCCACCAAAACCCCTTTTTTAGTTTCGATACCACTCTCGGCCAACCAAGCAATATTCGGCGTTACCCCAATGGTTATACCCACAAACGCCGTTGGAATTTTAAGGCCAGATGTGGTTTCTAAAGCGGCTACACGGCCTTCTTCGTCTGGTAGAAATGCTTTTACTTCCGTTTCAAATAGTAAATCAATGCCATTTCGCCGGATTTCTTGATGAACCAATTCGGATTCTTCCGGAGGAAGTGTGCGTTCCATATATCGGCTTTCACGCACCAAGAATGTGACATGGATGCCTCTGGCGTGTAGCATCTCGGCCAATTCGACCCCGATTAATCCGCCGCCCACCACAACAGCCCTGCGGATATGTTGTGTATTCTCCTCCAGTAGCGCCAAATCCGTCATGCCATAAAGCCCTTGAATGCCGTTCAGGTGTTCCCCCGCCCATCCAGCCATAAGCGGTTTAGAGCCTGTTGCGAGAACCAATTGGTGGTAGGATATTTCTTGACCGTCCGAGAGGTAAAGTTTTTGTTTTTCGGTAATTAGACGTACCACTTCTCCACGGATGCAGTTTATACGATTTTTTTTCCAGAACTGGTCTTCATAAGGCTTCGTATCCTCGAACCGCAAATGCCCCATATACACATACATGAGCGCAGTCCGCGCATAGAAATAATCCGTTTCATTTCCAATAACCGAAATTTGAATGTCTGGATTGTTTTTGCGGATATATCGGGCTGTAGTGATGCCCGAAATACCGTTACCAATGATTACAATGTGCTTCATGTAGGTGTTTTTTAGAAGGTACGTTGTTTTTCTGGCTGATGTGTTACAGAAATCATAAAACTCATCTGGCCAATGGCGCTTCCTTGGTTATTTTAGAGGAACCGTCGGATTCTTTTTACAATCTTGACTGCTTAAACGTTGGGTTCATCCTATATTTTTATTTCGTAAACCCAAAAATAACGGGGCCGGAAGCGGGCCTTTTTTTATGGCTCTTGCTGCTAAAAGCGCTTACAAATAAATATTAGATAACTTGGTGATCAAAACCATCTTACATCCCAGATAAACATGACACATATCGGAAAAGACACACACGGAGAACGTACCCATACATGTGGCAGTCTCACACGCGCCGAAGTCGGGCAAACCGTCACCCTTAAAGGTTGGGTTGACACCCGAAGGGACTTAGGTGGCGTTATTTTTATTGATCTTAGAGACCGTTTTGGCCTCACACAGGTGGTCTTTTCCCCGCAAGACAATCCTAAAGCCCATGCCGCTGCCGAAATACTCCGGAGCGAGTTTGTGATCTCAATACAAGGGACTGTAAAAGAACGCGACCCCGAAAATGTAAACCCAAAACTTTCTACGGGGCAAATTGAGGTGCGGGTAGATGATTTGGTCATCCTGAACTCCTCGGATCCCGTGCCGTTTTCCCTCTCGGCGCACGAGGAGAAATCGGGAAAAGTTAACGAAGAATTACGTTTGCGCTATCGCTATTTGGATATGCGCCGGATCGGTTTGCAGCAAAACATGATCCTCCGCCATAAACTATACCAAATCACACGCCGCCATTTCTCAGAAAATGATTTTATCGAGGTCGAAACGCCCGTCCTGATGAAGTCCACCCCAGAAGGGGCACGCGATTATTTGGTTCCGAGCCGTGTACATCCGGGCCAATTTTTCGCCCTGCCACAATCCCCACAAACATACAAACAAATCCTGATGGTGGCGGGGATGGATCGCTACTTCCAAATCACCAAATGCTTCCGCGACGAGGATTTACGTGCAGACCGCCAGCCCGAATTTACCCAGATTGATGTTGAGATGACCTTTGCCACCGAGGAATCGGTGCAGCGCATCATCGAAGGTTTGATGGTAAAAGTCTGGAGGGAATTAAAAGGGGTAGAACTGAAAACGCCTTTCCGCCGGATGACCTACGACGCCGCAATCCGAACCTATGGCATTGACAAACCTGATTTACGTTTTGATTTGCCCTTACACGACCTAAGCGCCGCCTTTACTGGCTCCCCGTTCCGCATATTCAACCAAGTATTGGAAAGCCAAGGCGCGATTGTTGGGATTTTGGTTCCCGGAGAAAGCGAACGCGGACGCGCTTGGTTAGATAAAATGGACAAAGATGTGGCACGGAAAAAATTGGGCGCTGCGGGATTGATCTACTTTAAGTGGCAACAAGACGATACCATCTATTCCTCGATCAAGGCAGAGGTACTTCCTTCTGAATTTGTAAAAAAAGGACTTGAAGCGATTGGTGCAAAAAAAGGTGATTTGGTCTTTATCCTTGCCGGCCCACAGCCCAAGGTTTTTGAGCAAATGGGTGGCCTACGTTTGGCTCTCGCCAATGAACTAAACTTGATTCCGGATAACGAAACATGGGAATTTCTCTGGGTGACAGATTTTCCCTTGGTGGAGCGCGACTCGAACAGCAATGAAGACCGATGGTATGCTATGCACCACCCCTTTACATCGCCCAACACCGATGACGTCCCGTTAATGAAGACCGACCCCGGAAAGGTGCGTGCCCGTGCCTATGACATTGTTTTGAATGGTTATGAAATCGGCGGCGGCTCTATCCGTATCCATAACCGAGATATTCAACAACAAATGTTTGAACTTCTGGGTATTGGTGCAGAAGAAGCACAAGCCCGCTTCGGATTTTTATTGGATGCTTTCCGGTTCGGCGCACCTCCACACGGCGGCGTGGCACTTGGCTTAGACCGGATGGTGATGCTCCTCACGGCGTCTCCGTCACTTCGAGACGTAATTGCATTTCCGAAAACCGCTTCTGCACAAGAACTTATGGTACTCTCCCCCGACAAAGTGGATGACCATCAGTTGGAAGAATTGCATATACGTGTAGTCTTGCCAGAGCCTAAAAAATAAAGACTTTACGCCAAATAAATCTAAAGCCTTCGGTTAATTCGAGGGCTTTTTTTTGGTTAATACAAGTGCTAATTCTTTTTTTTTGCTTCCTAACCTTGTAAAATACCGATACGTATTCGAGATCAAATAATTTTATTTAAGACACTTGAATACCATTTCTTTTGCCCTTATACTATATCCACAAACCCTAAATCACTTTTCACGGTAAAACAACCCGAAGTTTGTCGGTTAGATTAAAACCAAATGCCACATCGTTGGTATGCAATCCCTAAACAGATCTTATTTATGCCCTTCAAAACTATGGAATGAACGTAGGTTTAGTTCTTCGATATTTTTATTGAGCTTGGGTGATAATCATGCCACCCTGCCACAAAATTGGAAAAAAACGCCCTCTCTGCCACATGTATCTTTTATTCGGTTCGTCTCTTTATTTATAGTAGCCTGTATTCTTTTGCCCACAACGGGTACGTGGATAGTACTACAAAACGAAATCCGGGTGGCAAAACAGCATGCACAGGCCATTCTTTCAAAAAGAGTAGAAAAAAAACAAATTGTTTTGCTCAAATTCAGCACAGCGGAACACAAAACCAAACTTCGTTGGGAGCACGCAAAAGAATTTGAATACAGGGGAAATATGTATGATGTCATTGAATCCAAAGTCGTGGGCGATACCACTTATTATTCGTGTTGGTGGGATAGAGAAGAAACCGAGGCCAAAAATAGAATTACAGCATTCAATGGTATTATTAGTGGTAAAAAGAATACTTCACATGAAACAATCTTGCATCTATTCCTTTATTTAAAAACCCTCTTTTTTTCAGAAAAAATAACCGTTTTCCCAAGGCATTTTTCAACAAATAATTCTATTATTTATTGGAAACGCTCTCTATATAAATCCTATTCCTTTTCGCCACCAAGCCCCCCTCCTGAGCCTGTTTGAGCCTTAGCTACTTGTATTCCCTTGTCTGTTCTTCACGTAGAAAAGCAGACCAATTTTCTTATGCTTAAACTCCATTTATCGAACATGAAAATATTTTTTTATGTATGGATTCTTATGGCCTCTTACGTAACCATCCATGCACAAACCCTAAATCTTAGAGATCGGCAAACGAACGAGCCGATACGCATGGCTGCCATCGTCAGCGACGCACTAAGGCTAAATACCACAACAAATGCCAATGGCTTGGCGGATATTTCTGGTTTCGCAGGCGCAAGCAGAATCGAAATTCGCATGTTAGGTTACTCCACTTTCGTAACGAGTTTTTTGGAATTAGCTTCTCAAAATTTCATCGTTTTTCTCACGCCTTCCACCACCAATATGGACGAGGTGGTGATATCTGCAACCCGCTGGAGCCAACGTTCGGGCGATGTTCCAGCCAGAATTTCCCAAATTTCAGCAAAAGAAGTGGCCTTGTATAACCCACAAACCGCAGCGGATGTATTGGGCGCTACCGGAGTAGTTTTTGTCCAAAAAAGCCAACAAGGTGGCGGTAGTCCCATGATTCGCGGATTTGCAGCCAATCGGCTACTGTACTCCATTGATGGTATTCGGATGAACACTGCCATTTTTCGGGCGGGTAATCTTCAGAATGTGATTTCTTTAGACCCTTTAGCCATCGAAAATACAGAGGTTTTATTTGGCCCCAGTTCCATTATTTATGGCAGCGATGCCATTGGAGGGGTCATGAGTTTTCAAACGCTCACGCCTCAATTTTCAGTTCCTAAAAATGTGCATACAAGCGGTAAATCAGTTTCTCGTTTTTCTTCTGCTAACGAAGAAATCACACAACATTTTGATGTAAATGTGGGTGGAAAAAAATGGGCATCAATATCGAGTTTTACCTATTCAAAATATGGAGATTTAAAAATGGGTAAAAACGGCCCCGATAGCTATTTAAAAAAATTCTACGTTGTACGCATAGATAATGTAGATCGTGTGGTGGAAAATTCAAACCCACTTATTCAAAATCCAAGTGGTTATTCACAAATAAACCTCATGCAAAAACTTCGTTATAGCCTTAATGAAAAATGGGATATTCAATTTGGCTTGCATTATTCCGAAACTTCCGCCTATTCGCGGTACGATCGCCTAATTGAGACTACCAATGGCTTACCTACATCCGCTGTTTGGCAATATGGGCCACAAATCTGGCGCATGAATAACCTGATCCTGACCCATAAAAAAGGTAATTTTGCGTATGACCAAATGACGGCCCGCCTTGCAGAACAGTATTTTGAAGAAAGCCGAATAGACAGACGCTTTACGCACCACCGCCTACGTACCAATCTGGAACAGGTTCGGGCATATTCGGGAAATTTGGACTTCGAGAAGGGTTTTGGATCATACCGCTTGTTTTATGGCACAGAATATGTCCTCAATCTGGTCACTTCAATCGGAACAGCGGTTGACTTAAGAAGTGGTACTCCAATCGCCGTTCCAGATCGCTACCCAAAATCCAATTGGAAAAGCTATGGGGTGTATGCAAATATGCAATATGTGGCCTCGGAGCGCTTCCTCGCACAAGCCGGCGTTCGGGTCAATGCCTTCAACCTGAAGTCCGATTTTACAAGGCATTTATCCTTCTTTCCCTTTGACTTCACCACTTCGTCCTTAAAAAACGCAGCCACAACCGGAAGTATTGGCGTTATTTTCCGCCCAGACGAAACCACCAAAATAAGGGTGAATGCCAGTACCGGATTCCGTGCCCCAAATGTGGACGACCTCGGTAAGCTATTCGATTTTGGGACGGGTGAGGTGGTTGTCCCCAATACCCGTTTAAATGCCGAATATGCGTATAATGCCGAATTGGGCATGTGGAAGTCGTTTTATGATGTCGTACAATTGAATATTACGGGCTTTTACACCTATTTAGACCAAGCGATGGTTCGTCGCCCGTTTACCGTTAATGGGCAAGAAAGCATCATCTTCAATGGGCAACCGAGTAAAGTTTACGCCATTCAGAATGCCGCATATGGCACGGTTTATGGATTTAATGCTGCACTTGACGTCCAACTTCCCGCTGATTTTCGTCTAACCTCGCTCTACAACTACCAATTTGGCGAAGAAGAAATGGATAACGGAACCCTAAACCGCTCGCGCCATGCAGCTCCAGCATTTGGCATCACCCGCCTTTCTTTTCGACATGAAAACCTGACGATGGAACTAAATACGGCCTATAGTGCGGAAGTCTCTTACCCAAACCTGAACGAAGAAGAACGGCTAAAACCAGCGATTTATGCCACCGACAAAAATGGGAAACCCTATGCTCCGGCTTGGCAGACCTTTAACCTCAAAGCCATGTACCAATTTCACCCCAATTTGGCCATATCAGCAGGTGTGGAAAACATTACCGACCAACGCTATCGGCCATATAGCTCTGGTTTGGTTGCACCCGGACGGAATGTGATCCTTTCGCTTAGGACTCTGTTCTAACACAAAGTTAGTCATAGCCCTTAAGCAATTGTTATTAAATGAATTTGCCTGATAAAATTAACATAATTTCTCCCATTTGTGCAGCCCCTTTACCGTTTGTTCGGAATTTGTAGTCCATAAGGAAAGCCCGTCGTTGGTAAAACCTTCGGCGGGCTTGCAATTTAGAAGGGTGAAATCAATCTAATGTTGCTTGGAACGCCAAATGTGCCGCTCCCAGTAAGCCGGCCTCGTTCCCCAACGTTTCGAGGATGATTTCAACGCCATCACGCAAACCGGGCATCACAAAACGCATCATGGTATCTCGCGCCGGACCTAATATAAAATCACCAGCAGCAGAAACGCCTCCGCCCACAATCACCTTACGGATATCCAAAAGGTTAATGGCCGAGCCAAGCATTACACCCAATTTATGTCCGGCCCACGCCAAAACCTCTTGTGCCCCAGCATCGCCAGCAAGTGCCGCCTCATGCAGCATTTTGGGTGTAATGTTCAGCAAGTCCTCGTCCGCCATCTGATGAAGCAGAGAATCTTTACGGTTGAGTAACTGGTATCGAGCATGGCGCGACAAAAACCGCTGACCCAAATAGGCTTCGGCAGCGCCCGCCACACCAGCCCGGTCCAGAGGCCCTTCGTAATCTACCGAGATGTGCCCCAACTCCCCTGCTCCCCCTGTGACGCCACGAAAAATTTGGTTGTTATAGATAATAGCCCCGCCAACCCCAGTACCGAGCGTCACCATAATAAAGGAATCGAAAGGGCGACCAGCACCATAAAAAGCAGAGCCTAATCCGGCAGCATTGGCATCATTTTCCACCACCACTGGAATATTCATCCCTAAGCCAGATTGGAGCGCTTTGGCGAGGTTTAGGTTTTCCCAACCCGGAAAGTTTGGCGGTGCGCTCACCGTTGTTCTGTCCCAACTTACGGCTCCCGGCGCACCAATTCCAATGGCCTCTATCTGGGACAAGTCCGGTACGGCATCAATCAATAAGCGGATTCCGTTACAGATTTGTTCCACGACATGATTGGGGCCTTGTTCGGCGTCTGTTGGAAGTGAAGTTTGGTAAACGATGCCCTCTCCGGCGGCCACCAAGCCAAATTTGATGCTGGTTCCGCCTAAGTCAACACCGACGACATAATGTTGCATGAAGGTAGCTTTTAGAAATAACTATGGTTTTTCCGTGGTGTCGCGACGTGTTTGATAAACGACTTCACCCGGTCGCCGCATTCCAAACCGCTTACGTGCAGATTGCTCAATCACTTCCGATGAATCCACATATTGAATTTGATTCCGAAGGGATAAAATCTCTTGTTTGAGCAAATGATTTTCCTGAATCAATGATTCTTTTTCCACCTCCCATTTCATCCGATTGGTAAAACTGAAGCTATCAGAAAACAGCACCCAGACGAGGCCAAAAACCAGTATGAATAATACCAGTAGGTATCTGGGACGGAGCAGAAAAGCAAATATTTGTTTCATTTGACGGATTCAGGTGGTTGAACTTGTAGCGCAAGATACAATCCACAAGCCTTTTTTCGCAACACCGCGCTAAAGGAAGAAAAATGGGGCAAGACAATACATCTTACCCCATCTATCACTCGAATTATGCAAATCGGAAAGCTTTCATGCCCGGATATACGGCTGCATCGCCCAATTTCTCCTCAATCCGGAGCAACTGATTGTATTTTGCCAACCGGTCACTACGGCAACCGGATCCGGTTTTAATCTGTCCCGCATTGGTCGCAACGGCCAAGTCAGCGATGAAATTATCCTCCGTCTCGCCAGAGCGGTGACTGATAATGCTGGTATATTTGTATTTATGTGCCAATTCAATGGCTTCAAGCGTCTCCGTCAGCGTTCCAATTTGGTTCAGTTTTACCAAAATGGCGTTTGCGCTACCATTGTCAATTCCCATTTGTAGCCGCTCAGAATTGGTGACAAACAGGTCGTCACCCACTAATTGGCACTTATGGCCAATCGCCTTGGTGAGTTTTTGCCAACCGTCCCAATCGTTTTGGTCTAATCCATCTTCAATGGAAATAATAGGGTATTTGCTCACCCAATCCGTCCAGAATTCCACCATCTCATCCGAGGACAACTTTCGGTCTGGATTGCTTTTATAGAACACATATTTCCCATCTTGGTATGCTTCGCTCCATGCTGGATCGAGGGCGATAAAAACATCTTTCCCGGCAGTAAATCCAGCTTTTTCAACAGCTTCCAGAATCACTTCTACCGCTTCCTCATTAGACCGTAGGTTGGGTGCAAAACCACCTTCATCGCCAACAGCCGTGTTATAGCCCTTTTTCTTCAACACCTTTTTGAGGGTGTGGAAGGTTTCAATCCCCATTCGGAGACCTTCCGAGAAGGAGGAAGCTCCCACAGGCATCACCATAAATTCCTGCATATCCACGTTGTTATCCGCATGTACGCCGCCATTCAAGATATTCATCATCGGAACGGGAAGCATTTTAGCATTTGCCCCGCCCAAATAGCGGTAAAGGGGCAGACCGAGCGTACTTGCCGCTGCACGCGCTACCGCCATCGAAACGCCCAACATGGCATTTGCACCTAATTTGGCTTTGTTTGGCGTTCCATCCAACTGAAGGAGCAGATGATCAATCGCCACTTGGTCATCCACATCCATCCCAATCAACTCATCGGCAATCAGTTCATTCACATTCTGAACGGCCTTCAAAACACCTTTTCCCAAATACTGGTTGTTGTCGTTGTCCCGTAGTTCAACGGCTTCGTATTCGCCGGTAGAGGCGCCACTGGGAACGGCAGCACGTCCCAAAACACCGGACTCTGTAAGGACATCCACTTCTACGGTTGGATTACCACGACTGTCTAAAATTTGGCGTGCGATAATGTCGGAGATGTAAGACATAAAACTTTCATATTTAAAGGGTTGAGCGGGTATGAGAAGACCCGACAATATTCGTATTTCTTCAAAATAAAAAAGGCCGAGAACCCTTTGATGATCCTCGGCGGATGTTTCGTTGAACTTTCGGAAAAGACGACAACCGGAAGCGATTCCGAAACGCCATTACTGAATTTTAAAACGCTGGAACCATTTCTCGCCGAAGTTCAGGTACAGCCCCATTTTAAAATAGAGGTCTCTGACCAAGCCATAATCGGTTGTTCCGCGCATCCCAACTTCCACATTTATGTCCATTGTTGTTCCGACTTTTCGCGTGGGCAAACTCACCCCTGCAGTAAGTGCATTGGTGCGTAAAAAATAGTTCTGGTTGGAAATGGGCTTAAAGTATCCACCTTCTGTATAAACACCAATACGATAAGCGGCACGCATAAAATAGTTGTCTCGGAAGTTGCGTCCGGCAGGAACGTACTCCGCTCCAACTCCGATTCTGGTTCTATCCTGAAATTGATTTCCTGTTGCTACAGCGGGGTTATATCCTCCAAAGGCCAAGCCACTTTTAAATCCCGTCCAATCCTCCGTCAAATAATCCGCAACAATGAGCACATTTTCATTGGGGCGATATGCTAATCCAACCGTTAGAGCACGTGGCAACGTGGTTGTAAAATTTGAAGATACACTAAGCGTATCGACAATCTCATTTTCACCGAGAATGCGCGTCCTACGGGTCTTGAGCGAGGTTGGCAAACTTAAAGTTGCCCCCAAACCGATTTCTTGGTTTTTCTTCTTCCCCAACTTGGTTTTCTCGAAATGCACACCAAAATTACTCCCCATACCATATAAACGGGTATTGGTTGTAGAAAGCCGTTCTGTGAAATTCACGACATCGTCGAAAGACGTCCGTTGGATGTGGTCTATTTGTCCCGTGTAGAGCCGTAAGCCAGCACCTACGGAAACCAATTTACCCAATTTGCCTCCCAAGCCCACTTCAAATTGATGAAGGCTACCCCGCCCTTCGTAACTGGTTACATATTGTGTGGTATCGGGATAGCCATCCCCTTTTGGCAACTCGCCTTTTGTCTGAACCCTATATCCGGTTCGTGAATAAGGCAAAAAAGTAACGCCCAAGCCCAACTTCCGGTCAACAATTGGGAATGAAAACTGGAAATGCTCGATGCTCCCCACGCCCAAATTGGATGTATTTCCCGCTTTGTCGGAAAAACGGTTTGCCTGATACCGATACCCCCCCGAAAAGCGGGTGAGCACCTGATAGGACAATGTTGCAGGGTTGTTCGCTGAAACATAAATGGCATCACTATACCCCGTTCCAGCCCCGCCCATTGCGGCCGATCGTGAGTTGTTGTAATGATGCCGCTCCCCAAGTCCATAACGGCTATACACCGAACCATCGCTTACCACCTGCGCCAAAAGCACTTGTCCGCCCAAAAGTAATGCAAACAAAAAGATAAATTTATAAAACTGCTTTTTCATAACGAATATTCCTGTCATTCTTTAAAAATGTTTTAGCTATTGGAGGGCAAATACGTGACGTACAATTGTGGCTTAAGGGCTGTACTTGTCTCTGTGAACCAAAACAATGGATTGATCGAACTCCCACCCACTTCTGGAATAATAATCAATCGTATGGCGTTGGACTTACCGATCACCATCCGTTGAATTTCGTTGGTGAGCCGAGGATCCGAGAACGTAAAGTATCCTTCCTTAAATTTCGCACTCGCAAGTTGGGCCAAAGTACCTGTCTCGCCCACCCGATAAACCCCCAGTTGCCGAACGATAGGCCGTTGGAATGTGCCGGTGGCATAAAGGGCAAGGGTATCAGCGGGGATACGGATCAGCGTGCCATTAATCGGAAGTTTCTGAAATTTGGCAAGATCGAAAGTCAATTTAATGGCATCACCCGTGTTATCTTGCAGGAGGTGCTGTCCGGTAATTTGGGTTGGTTTCCCCGTTCGTTTCAAATAGGTATGCGCTTTAGCACTTGTAGAGGAAAAACGCAAGGTATCCCCACCAGCCACAACCCGCAAGTAGGAATCCGAAGGCGTAAAGCCCAAAATGGCATTACCAGAAGCCGCTTGGAACTGAAACCCATTGAAGGAGGCATCAAACGTCTGTCCACTAACCTGACCCCGCAATAACTGATCGTAGGTCTGTATCCAATTTGAGGGCAATTTGATCTCCAAACTCGTCCCACCCGCCAAGAGATCCCCACTCGTTGTCACATTTATTCCAGCAACCAGCAAGGAATCATATTTCGCATTGGTTGGCGTCCACTCCGCCGTCATAGCATTGACTTTTAGCCGGATTGGTGCATCTGTCTGGCCATAGGTATAAGCCTTTTTGAGCACAATCGTTACATCCGTAACACTGCCATCCTTGAACTTAGTGGTTCGGTCGGTGTTTTCGAGGAAGTCTAAGTACCCATAAGCCTCAAGTTCAACACCCGAAAGGGGGCCGGTTTCCGTCACTTTACCTGCCAATACAGGCAATGCAGAACCCGTTACATCACGATATAGACCCGCCTCAGAGGTTGGAGCCAAGCCAGCTTCTATACGGTTAGGCGCACTTGCAATGTCATCAATGGTGGTAAGCCCCACATCGCCCGGCGAGTCGCAACCCCCAAGCCAGAACAGCAACAACATCAACAAAAACAACATCCTACATGGGGAGAAGAAGCGGTCGCACCGCCCATTAGGTAAAGAACATTTAAACATATCTAAAGGTTTTATCTTAAGCATAAAAAGCTACTTTCATTAATTTTATTAACAACAACAATTTCCATTTTTGCCACATTTCTTTATAGCCAAGCAACAGAAAACCCCATCCGACAGGGTCGTTGGGGCTTCTTAGGAAGACAGCCAGCCATACCGTCAGACAAGCGCACCCGTACCTACGAGTTGTTGATAAAGTGCGACTGCGGTTTCAAGAAGTTCTTCTTTTACGGCAGAAAGCCTAATGGCGCCCTCGGGCATCTCAACGGTACTGTGTTCATAGTAGGCAAGCCCATCGCTATACAAAGATGCCACACTGTTCAAATTGAGGTCAGACATCCGCTCATCGCCCAATTGGTACTGTTTCACCTTCGCGGCTGAGAACTTCACCTCCAACCCCATGTTGTCGGGAGTATGTACAATCCGTGATTGTTCAAAGAGCGGTGAATCCGCCAATTTGGTTTTCACCAAATATGGAACCATTGCACTCATCCAGCCATTGGTGTGGATGATGTCTGGCTTCCAACCAAGATTTTTGGTGGTTGCCAAGGCCGCATGTGCAAAATAGAGCGCTCGCTCCTCGTTATCCGTGAAAATTTTACCCTCTTTATCCGCAAAGATTCCCTTGCGTTTAAAATAGAAGTTGTTATCCATAAAATAAACCTGAAGCCGTATTCCAGGGATGGACGCAACCTTTACAGCAAAACTTTCGGAGCGGCTTCCAATCTGAATGCTCGTACCCGAAAGGCGGATCACTTCATGTAAACGATTCTTACGTTCACTTATTGTGCCATAGCGGGGCATCATGATCCGAATCTCGTAGTTTCCCAAATCATTCAAATATTCAGGCAACTGACGGAGGAGTTCTGCATTGGGCGTGTGCTGAACAAAGGGCTTTACCTCGCCGGAGACAAAGAGTATCTTCATGTAGGTCTGAATCCTTTTTGGATTGAACAAATGAGACGCGCAGCGTGATGGACACGTCCTGAAAAAGCCATAAAACGGCAAACGTGGTTTTTATGAAACAAGGGCAGTACGTAGAGGCGGAGAACTTGCACGACGAACATGCTTAATGGTAGGTTTTTCAATAAGATAATAATATACGAAAAATGTGTACTTTATTCAAGTGAGCAGAGGCCACTTCCACCGATTTGAACCCAAGAGTGCATTTACCAAAAAAGTTTTACACAATCCTCACGACCTTTTTGTTTTTCAGGCCGTAAGTCCCTATACTTCCTTAAATTTTATCAGATCAACACCCCTATGAAAAACCGCATCATGTCTCTGCCCGACTCCCCGCTTGTACTCTTTGACGGTGTTTGCAATTTGTGTAATGCTTCCATAAACTTCATCATAGACCGCGACACAAAAGGGCTATTTCGTTTTGCCTCCTTACAATCCGACCTCGGTTTTTCCCTACGCAAAGCGTTTGACCTCGTAGAACCCGAAATGGATTCCGTTGTTCTGATTATGGGTGGCCGTGCTTATACCCACTCGGACGCAGCTTTGACCATTGCAAAACATCTGGATGGGGCGTGGTCATTGCTTTTTGGCTTTATCGTATTCCCACGCTTTCTTAGAGATGGTGTATATCGTTTTATAGCGCGAAACCGATACAGATGGTTTGGCAAAAGTGAATCTTGCCGAGTACCAACACCAGAACTCCGCGCCCGTTTTTTAAGCTAAAACACTTCTCGTACTTGCTACGTCTGTTAAAAAAATGGTCAGCCATTGAAGCGAATGGTTTGAATGGGGTCAATCTTAGAAGCAAACCGAGCGGGAAAATACGAAGCCACCATGCAAAGGAAGAGCGCAAAAACGGGCACTATGACAAAATCTAAGCCACTCAGTTCAATAGGTGCAGTGTCCATAAAATAAGACTCAACCGGAAGCGGAATAAGGTGGAAGCGTAGTTGGAGCATGGCCAATCCCCATGCCAGCGCCATCCCAAAAGCGGATCCAACCAAACCAATCATTACACCAAGGGTAAGAAACAACTGCCGGATCCGTTTTCCAGAAGCGCCCATGCTTTGCAACATGCCAATTTCGTTGGTTTTCTCCAAAATGAGCATGAGCAACATCGAAATCAGATTAAAAGCTGCAACCAAGACAATCACCCCAATGAGGAGCGGAATAATCTGTTCTTGGAGTTTTGTCCATGCAAAAAGCCCTTCTTGCGCTTCATAAACGGTTTGTACCTGAAGTGGCAGTTGGAAGCGGCTGCCGAGTCCCAATTCCTTTTCAATCTTCGCGGCAACCTGTTGCGCCTTTTCCAAACTCTCCGTCCGAATGTCCACACGCGAGGCTTCAAAGGGGCGATAACCCAACATCTCGCGGGCCTGATGAATGTCCATGTAGGCAAAAGCCTGCTCAAACTCCCGCATACCCGAATCAAAAATCCCGGCAATACGGAAGGTTTTTATGGGAATATTAAATGCCGCTTCTGCGTCTAAAGAGTCGGATCCTTCCGGTTTGGAGAAAACTGTTACTCGGTCATTCAATTTCAACTTCATCAGATTGGCAAGGCCCCGCCCAATAACCAATCCAGAAAGCCCTTCTTCATTGGGTTTAAAAGAAAAACGTCCTTCTTGGATGGTTCCTGCCAAATCCACAGGCGGCTTTTCGACACCTCGCACCAACAAACCTTCGATATTCGCCTCGCCGGGCGCTTTGAGCAAGATATAGTCCGAGATATTCGGCTCCACCAATTCCACTTCCGGTATTTTATCCAGACCAATCCTGAGCAGGTCGAGACGTGTAAGAGGGGTATTGCGCCAAGACGTAATTTGTACATGGGACTCGAAGGCCACGATTTTGCGTTCGATCTCTTTGCTAAATCCACGAACGATGGCAAGGGTCAACAGCAATGCAGCGACACCAACAGCAACGCCACCAACCGATAAATAGGTAATAAAACGCAGGAAACGCTTACCTTTTGCAGTACCCTCGGCGCTCCGTAGATACCGCATCGCCACAAACGGAATAAAACCTTTAAACATGCAAGGGGTGAAGATTAAATAAAGCCGAGAAGATTGGCCATGTTATTCTTTTAAAAACTTAAATTACGCTGGTATTGTATAAACCCTTTACCTTTATAACAATTTTTATGAACAACGCGCTCCCCAACATCCCTCAACCTATTAATGAGCCAATTCGTGCTTATGCGCCCAACTCGCCAGAAACAACGTCTCTCCTGAAAAAAGTACAGGACATGAAAGCCATTTCGCACGAAATTGGACCAATTGTGGACGGCAAGATGATCCTCACCGGCCTTACGGAGTCTTTCTCCTCCCCACACGAACATAAACACACTTTAGGAACCTTACACAACAGCTCTCCCGAAGTGGTTGCCCAAGCCATCCAAAGCGCCACCAAAGCCCGCCACGACTGGATGCGCATGAATTGGCTCGACAGAGCAGCTATTTTCCTGAAAGCTGCCGACCTCCTCGCCGGCCCTTGGCGCGACACCTTGAACGCAGCCACCATGCTCGGTCAAAGCAAAAACGTGTTTCAAGCAGAGATAGACGCAGCCTGTGAACTTATTGATTTTCTTAGGTTTAACGCTGCTTATATGGCGTTTATTTACGAACAACAACCCATTTCTTCTTCCGGTGTTTGGAACCGTTTGCAATATCGCCCCTTAGAAGGATTTGTCTTTGCTGTTGCACCGTTCAACTTTACGGCCATTAGCGGGAACCTCACCGCCTCCCCAGCCATGATGGGCAATACCGTTCTTTGGAAGCCCTCTTCCACCTCCGTTTTATCCTCTTATTATATCTACAAATTGTTCGAGGAAGCGGGAGTACCACCGGGCGTTATGAACTTCTTGCCCGGACATGGCCCAACCATAGGCGATCCCGTGTTTGCCTCCGAACATTTAGCCGGACTACATTTTACAGGTTCAACAGCGACGTTCCAATACATGTGGCGCACCATTGGGCAAAACATTTCAAAATACCGCAGTTATCCGCGCATTGTGGGCGAAACAGGGGGAAAAGATTTTGTGATGGTGCATCCCTCCGCACATCCAGCCGCCGTAGCCACCGCCTTAACCCGTGGCGCTTTTGAATATCAGGGGCAAAAATGCTCGGCAGCCTCAAGAGCCTATATCCCAAAAAGCCTCTGGCCAGAGGTTAAAAACCGCTTCTTGGCACAACTCGATGAAATCAAAATGGGATCGGTGGAAGACCCAAACAATTTTGTAAATGCGGTGATTGACCAAAAGTCTTATAACAACATTGTTGGCTACATCGAGGAAGCACGAAACACAACAGGCGTACAAGTTATTGCCGGCGGAACCTATTCCGACGAAACGGGATACTTCATCGCGCCTACCGTTCTGCTCACCGATAATCCAAAGTACAAAACCATGTGCGAAGAGATCTTCGGCCCAGTATTGACCATCTTTGTTTATGAAGACGACAAGTTTGAAGAAACCTTAACGTTATTGGACGAAACCTCGCCCTATGCCCTAACAGGCGCTATTTTTGCCCAAGACCGTACAGCACTCGCTCATATGACCGATGCGCTAACGGATGCCGCCGGAAACTTCTACATCAACGACAAACCTACGGGCGCGGTGGTTGGGCAACAACCTTTTGGCGGAGCAAGAGCCTCTGGAACGAACGACAAAGCGGGGTCCTACCTTAACCTAATCCGCTGGGTCTCGCCCAGAACCATTAAAGAAACCTTTGCGCCACCTCTCGATTACCGATATCCATTCTTGGGTTAAGAAATACCAGCCTCTGTCGAAACAAGGACAGGGGCTTTTTTTAATAAAACCTCTTTATCTTCTTGCCAAATCCCCCTATCTTTCCTTCAGTTTCATCCCGAATTTCCGCAGCGACTATGACAGACCTTACAAAACAAGAAAATATCTTCATTTACCACAGCGGTCAGCAATATGGCCCCATGACTTATGCCCAAGCACGGCAATTCATGTCCAAACGCCCCCCGACACCCGCCGATTTGTATTGGGCAGATGGCATGAAAAGCTGGGAGCCATTGCCGGATTCTTTACTTTCCTCCTCGGCATTAGAAGGATTAGGCGAAAGTAACGCACTCAAATTGGAAACCGTACAAGCCGGCGATATGGAGCGGGTAGCAACGAGCAACCTAACACGGAACTTAACCGAAAAACCGCCTCTACAAATCACACCAGAGACACGTAAACCAACCACTAACCCCGATCAACCCACAAGGCTACCCAATCCAACCAATACGGAGCAAGCAAGCAAGCCCATTCGTTTGGGATTAGGTGGATTTTTTATTCCTGTGGTGGTGGTTACACTTGCGTTTTTGGTACTTGCCATTTATGCCTTTAGCACCTTCCTCAGTGCTTTTTTAACAACACTTTCGGCAACGGCCTTCAGTGAAGCCCCCGATACCAACAACGTAAGGCTCTTGGCACTGTTCGCTTCTTTTGGTAGTTTTGCGGCCTTTTTCTGGACGTTAATGCTGAATGTTTACCTCTTTCGCAAAAAAGAAGCCTTCCCTTCTATGTTTCGCGCTACCATTGGCGTATTCGCCCTTTTCGGAACCCTCGTTTTTGGGTTCATGGTCTCTGAAAAACTTGGACTTTCCAATGTCTTTAAAGGCCAAATCCCAACCGCCAATCAATGGATGCCCTCTACCATAAGCTTTTGGGAACAAAACTACGAGTCTTCTTTGTTCATTTTGACGGTCTCGCTTGCGGTTTTGCTCTTTTTTATGTATTTGGTGATATACATTAGCCGCTCCAAACGTGTAAAACACACGTTTGTACGATAGAAATTTGCTGGTCGGGGATTAAAAAAACGAGCATAGACCGAAAAGCGCTTTAAATCCTTGTGAGACACCTACAACATTGTTTCACGTAAAGTCGCTAAGAATATTTTCCACCTTTGAGCCATTTCCGACCTTTCTTTCACCCTAAGTCACTAAAGATGTATTTTTGTCTCTGTGTAATATTTCGGGATTAGTTGCAAAGAATGAATAATTACCACCTCTGTTCTAACTTGTTAGGCAACCCAGTTGTGGTGGCGTAACCAAACTTGGCACTCAAGTCGTCTGTATAGAGATTAAGGCGATTCTGGTTCATATACTAAATACTGGTTCATATTCTGCATACAAGCTGGGCAGACAAATCTGGATAACGCCAGATTTAAGAACAGCACCGATTTGGAACCCACTCATCCCCTTGGCACAAAAACCCATCTGGTTACGGTATTGGCGGTTTTATGCGCCTCTACTTACGGGTAAATTGTGGAAAATGCGCTTCAAACCCCATAAAAATCATCGCAATGAAGCTAAACCGCAAGACCCATTTATTATTCGTTTTTTGGCTAAGCCTCCTTGGATGCAAGGGCCAACCCACCATAACGGCAATCAACAATGTACCTGATGGCCCGCCTATGGGCACACCACCTATTGACGTCACGTGGAAGGATATAAGTCCGGGCTGGGATCAGAAAGGCCCCAAGTTGATGCTCACAGGTAAGGTCTTTCAGCCGGACGGACGGACACCCGCCAAAAATGTATTGGTCTATTATTACCATACCAATACAGAAGGAAAATACATACATAAACCAGAAGTAATTCGTAGTATGCCACCAAATACCGAAGGGCAAACCCATGGCTATATACGCGGATGGGTCAAGACGGGAGAAGATGGTAAGTACGAAATTTATACGGTTCGTCCCGGCCAATACCCAAAATTTGACGATCCTGCACACATCCACCTCACGGTTGTGGAGCCAAACCGAGCAGGATATTACATTGATGATGTGGTATTCGATGATGACCCCTTATTGACTACCCAAAGGCGGCTTAAAATGGAAAACCGAGGCGGTACGGGCGTGGTACGCTTGGTCAAAAAAGACGGGTTATGGATTGGTGAACGGAACATCATTCTTGGATCTAATATTCCAGCATATGGGCTTTCGGAAGAAAAGGGCCTCTCTTCTGGCAGAAACATCGGCGAGGATGTTTTTTCATTTACCCCTACACATGCGTGGGGGCCAGACAAAGGCAGTACCGCGTGTCCTGTTTGTAAATATGGCCAATTTCATGGCATTTTATACTTCATTGGCAACCATCCCAATTGGTCAGACATCCGCCAGTGGTTAACCTTTTTTGAAAGAGAGAGTATAAAAAGAGGAAAATACCTTAAAGTTTATTTGATTTATGGCAACGAATTACAGGATAATTTTTCGGAAAAAAATACCATTTTAGCGCAAATAGGCCAAGAACTTAACCTACATCAAGTGGCACTTACCCATGTCCCATCTTTTAAAGATGAAGTATCTGATGTTGCATTTAATAAAATTAATCCCGAAGTAGGGAGTACAATAATTCTTTTTAAACGTCGGAACATCATTGCCAAATACCTTAACTTAGAACCTATTGCTAACAATTTTGAGACCATCAAAAACCGCTTGGAGGAATCCAAAAACGCTTATTTTGAATTGGAATAATTAAAAATCTAATTAAGATTTTCTGTAAGTTTTCAGGAGTAGAAATAACGATTTTTTTATGGGAGTGGCAAATTCTATTCAGCCCAAGACCCATTAAACATTTTAGGAGGTGTAGGCACATAACTTGGCGGGGTTGTTTTTCGGTACAATTACCTTCTGTTTGCATTTGGAGAACACACCTTTGGGTCTTGTCTTGCGAGTAGATTAGACACGTAGCCGATGCAAAGCCAACGAGCCTACGTCAGTCTTGTTAGTACGACCAAAAGAGGCAAATCCTCATTTGTGGCGTTAAATGGCGGGTGTCTCACCATGCTCGCCCCACCAATACCAACGCCTTTTGGCTTAAATTCATAAACAGTTTCACAATGTTTCACCGCTTGTACCATAAAAGTACTTGACACTCCCAGCTCTTTTCTTGTATCTTGAAAACCTTAAAACAATTTCGCCAATGTAGCTCAGTTGGTAGAGCAGTTCACTCGTAATGAACAGGTCACCGGTTCGAGTCCGGTCATTGGCTCGAAGCCTCAACAAATTGTTGGGGCTTTTTCATTTTTTTCGCCCACAACAACTTCCATCAGAAAGCGCATAACCGGTGTGATCTCGATGGGCAATTCGCCCGAAAGATGCAAAATAGGGCGGAAAGTGGGCGGGACTTGGCCGTATTTTTGATGGCTGTTCCAAATATGTTCCCGATACCAGTCTGGGACACGTCCCCACCGCAAATCTCGGTTTTTGCGCTCTATAAAGGTTTCTTTACGAATCGAAAGGAAAATTCCGGCATCGAATAAACGGTAGAGTTTAGGCTCCCAAAAGACCATTAGACCTTCTGCAATAATCACCGAGTGCGTCAAACGGGCTTGGATAACGGCTGTAATGAAGGCACGGAAATCTAACGATCCGGGGGCTTCCCAATCTGTTCGATCCTCCAGACCATGTCTAATTCTCGGCTGAGTATGACGTGCTGCCACAAACTCGTCTTGATGCAAGACTACTACATTTTGGCCAAATAGTTGTGCCAATTGCAATGAGAGGGTAGTTTTTCCGGAGCGGCTAATGCCTCCGATGCCGATGACCATAACGAACGATGAATGAGGTTGGCCCACTTCCGCCTAACACAATTTCGGTCACAAAAATAGAAGCATTTCGAACCATCCTACCTCAAGTTCTCAAACCTTTCGAAAATGCTCAAGAAGTGCATTGCCCCAAACAGACTTTCAGGACGGGCTTCCTACCAAAAAACATAAAGGGCTACGAAAAAACGCAACCCTTTAAAGTTATAACATTTGGACAAACAAGCATTAACGCCTCTGTATCTCCATTTTAACGATGATCAACCTTTTATTTGTCCACATATAATGGGTTTCTTCATTCGTCATCGTGTTCAACATCTAATGTATCATCTGCAAATACGGGCTGTGTAGAACGGCGGTTATTGCGCTTTTCCTTGGTTTTTATCAATTGGCGTCGCAGGTTCTCTATGCACTCATCCATTGCCACTTCATGTTTTGTAGCGGTTGCAGATGAGGTGAGGGTTCCTCCGGGAATACCAAGTACCACATCAGCCGTATTGACACTGGAATCTTTGAGGTGTTCGAACGTGACTTTTGCTTCTATGATGTCGGGATAGAACTGGGAGAGTTTTTTTAATTTTTCCTCCGCATATGTTTTGAGGGTTTCCGTTGCTTTGAATTGACGAGCGGAAATTTGGATTCTCATACGCTAACGCTCCTATACCAGTTTGAGGATAAAACCCAATGCATACCATTTTCATGATGCCGCATTGGTACTTAAATGAAAGGTTAAGTATATGTTAAGATCAAATGAGGCTTCTGTCAATAGGTGATTTTTCTACAACGCTAAAAAGTTTTCTCTACATAAGACCCCATAAATACCTCGTGCCCAATGTGCGTACACATCTTTATCATGGTGTAATCCATCAGCGGTATAGCCCTGAAGTGGCGTTTTTCGATCGGTAGAAAGTCCGATCTGGTTATACCAAAATCCGTTAAATTGATGTGCCAATTGCTGGTTGATTCGGTTGAAGGCTTCGATGTCGTTGGTGATCTGGTCAAGATTACGTCCTTGAGCAAAAGGCGAAAGGCTCCAATTCGGGATGGCCAGAACGATGAGTGGGATATTTAGAAAAACCTTGCGGATCTCACGAAACAAAACAGTGGCCTCCTGTTGGTAATCGGAAGGTGATTGCCCACGATATTGGTTATTTACGCCAATAAGCAACGTCACAAGATGGAAGGATGGCGTTGGGTTTACGGTCAAAAGGCCCTTCAAGAGTTCATCTGCCGTCCAACCGGTTTGGGCGATGATAACGGGTGGTTCACAGGAAAAACCCGATTGTCTTAATTGTTGTGCCAATAAATTAGGCCAACAGTGCTCTGAGGATACCCCTTCTCCGATGGTGTAAGAATCTCCGAGTGCCAAAAGCCGGAAACCTCTTGATTTCGCCATTGCTTGTTTACTCCTTTGTTTTTTGATCATAGAAATTACAACAAAGTGCGTTTTCCTCCCTCTAAACGAAGCCTACCAAGAACAACTTCTTGACCAATCTTCCACAGGCAACACCCACACAGGATGACTTTCTGGCATGAAATTAGTACGCAATGCAAAAAAGACCAAAATCAAATTCTGATATGAAACGCTTACATACCGCTCTCGCTCCGATTGGACTTTTTGTCCTGCTTCTGCTTTTTTCGGGTTGTGACAAATCTGTTCTGGAGCCAATAGAGGGTCACGCAAGTATCACCGCCAATGAACATGGTGGCGAGGTGGCGCGCGAATGGTTTAAACTAATTTGCAAGGTTGTAAAATCTACGGATGGATATTACCCCCCAATGGCTGCCCGCGCCTTTGGTCATATGGGGGTTGTTTTGTACCAGACGGTACAGCCCGGAATGGCACAATCCGCCTCGCTTGCCGGCCAACTCAACCAATTGAGCGCAGATAAATTACCCAAAACAGACCCAACTAGGTCTTACAATTGGGGTATTGCTGCCAATGCAGCTATGGCGCAAACCATGCGTAACTTCTTTGTGAACATCAAAGCGAAAGACCAAAAGTCGTTGGACTCTTTGGAAACGTACATGATGAAGGTTCTTTCGACCAATGAAAAGCCCGAAACCGCATCTCTTTCTGTTCAATTTGGGAAAGAGATGGCCAATGCCATTTTTGAATGGTCTAAGGCGGATGGCGGCCACGAAGGCTACTTGCGCCCCCATGATGGCTTGGTCTCCCGTTCTGGAGAATTTGCATGGCAAGAAACGGGATCGGGAAGAGGTGTGGGTCCAAAATGGGGGAACAATCGCCTGATGGTTGCTACAAACAGTACCGCGCAAATCCCCGCTCCACATGCGTTCTCTACCGACCCCAATTCTGCTTTATACAAAGAAGCCCTCGAAGTTTATACGCAGTCTCAAATCAATACAGAGGATCAAAAAGAGATTGCACGTTTTTGGGCAGATGATCCTTTCCTGACATGTACACCCACCGGACACACCTTTAGCATCCTCACACAGCTTTTAGAAGAAGACCGTGCCAGTTTAGCACGCTCGGCATTGGCTTATGCCAAAATGGGCATCGCGGAAAATGATGCCTTTATCCGTTGTTGGTGGGTGAAGTACGAGTATTTCTTATTGCGTCCAAAAACGTACATCCGTCGGTACATAGACCCCAACTGGGACACCCTGATCGAAACACCGCCTTTTCCAGCTTACGTTTCAGGCCATTCTTCCGAGATCGGCGCTGCATCTAAGGTGTTTACATCGCTCTTTGGGGCAAGCCGTCCCTTTTCAGACAGAACACAAGTTTATTTTGGGTTCTCAAAAACCATCCGCTATTACAACACCTTTGAACAAGTCGCCTTAGAATCAGCTTTCTCACGCTTGTATGGCGGTTTACATTACCGAATGGACATTGAACGTGGTTTGGATTTAGGACGTCAAATTGGCGACAACGTGAATCGGCTCAACTTTGGTAACCCTGTGTTGTAAGGATTGAATAGATTGAATGGCAAGTCTTTACCTTAGGTAAGCAGTTTAATTTAAACGATTTGCGCAACTGATCAATTACAAAATAACGAAAATCAGTACGCGGAAAACGTCAAGGCAATGTGGTTAACGCTGCAAGATAGTGGTCTTCCCGTATAGACATCTCTTTGCGTAGTTCGTCGGTGGCATCGTCGTAGCCCATCAGATGTAAAACCCCATGCGCAAGATAGCGAAAGGCTTCCTGCTCAAAGGTTGTCTCATATTCCGGCGCAGTTTCGAACGCGGTATCCAAGTCCACATAAACTTCACCCTCCACGGTCTTTGAGGATCGAATGTGGTGATCGGACTGGAGCGGAAAGGAGAGCACGTCCGTCTCGTAGTCGTGCCCAAGGTGTTCGCGATTCAATTCATGAATTGTGGCATGATCCGATAAGACGATACCGAGATAGGTCAAGGAAAAACCCTCGCCATCCAACATCAGATGTACGAGGGTTGTTATTTTTTCTATATCCAACCGGAGGTTAGGGTGTTCGTTTTCAATGGCCAACGATTCTTCGTAAGACGTCATATGCCGTTTTAGCTAAGGTCATTAAAAAGGTCTTCGGTCATCGAAAGTGCCACACTGCTCATCATCACCTCTGCGGGTAATTGCGTAAAATCCGCATTAAGCAAGGCATCTTCCACATTGGCATATAGGGAACAACCAGCACCTTTTTCCACGACCAAGCCATTGGTGGCCCCAAGGCGTTTTGCAAAAAAAATCACCTCGCCCAATTCTTCACTTGCAATGAACCCGGTACATCCCTGAAGTTGTAGAAATGCATTTGAGGCAAAAACCGTCACCAATGTCAGGTTTTCCGTATTTGGAACCGTCACTTCAGGTTGAATCTCCAGCGCTAATTTCCGTCCAGACATTGGCTCTTTGAGTTCAAAGCGAACCACCTGGCCTTCATGCTTTGGCTCCACACCCAGTGCTTGGCCTATTTTGCTGAAATCTGAGGTTGAGAAAGAAAAAGACATATTGCGCAATATTTATTTTGAACATCAAAAATAGCATCATCGGCTGGCAAATACAAACTTGAAATGGGCTTCGCGAGAACTTCCGGAACCGAATGCAACGATATTTTTGCGGATGTCATCCAAAAACCATGTATTCGCATTGGCTTTGGTCTGAATTTTGCCATAAGACTTTCAAGAATGATTCTCCAGATCGCTCCTATACGGCAAACAATGTCTTGAGATTCACCAAGAAGTACATGCCTTCATCTTATTGGATTAGAAAAACAGGTTCTATTATACATCAGCAACCCCATAATGAACAATGAAACAGGTTAGATTCTTTTTATTAAGTCTGCTCCTTTTGGGCACTTTTCTTCTTCCGGGCTGCGATACGCCAACGGATGCCCAACTTGCTCCTGCGGGCGAGGTGGTTTCACCCAAAAGTGGAAATGTCGTGGGTCGGATGGTACGGGTTTGGGTGCAAGCCCAAGCACTCAATACTGACTCCGTCGTCGAAAAGGTTTTGGTTTCTGTTAACGGTGTAGAAGTGGGCGAGGCCACACGACTCATTGCAGGGCCTAAACCCATTTTTGAATACATCTGGGACTCGACCAACCGTCCTGATGGAGCGTACCAAATTCAAGCCTCTATCACCGACTCTCAAGGCTCAAGAACCGTTTCTCTACCGCAAAATGTGCAGGTTGTTAATGGCAACAGTACGGGGCCACGCGTACTTATTTCAAGCCACAGTACAGGGCAACCGGTACGCGGCGTGGTACAAGTAGATGTAACGGCAGAAGACACTGCTCCCATTCAATCGGTAAGCTTAATGGTCAATGGTATTCAGGTTGGAACCGATACCTCAGACCCCTATTCTTTTGTTTTGGACACACGCGAACTTCCTATTGGAATGCACGTTTTGCAACCCAAATCCATCGGAACAGATGGTAGTATTCGGTTTGGGTCATCTGTAACCGTGAATGTTACTGGTGGATAAGATGCTTTTACCCCATCTTTAAGACCTCGGCGTATTCCTCCGAGGTTTTTTTGTTGGTGTTTCTTAGAGAAGAGTTCGTCTATCCTACGAAAAAAACAAATACTTAATTTCCTATATTGATAAGTCTGTATAAAATTTTTCACCAAACACAATAGACCAAACATTATGGCAGATACCAGCGATTTTCGGAATGGCCTGACGCTTGTTTGGAACGGTGACCTTTGGACGATTATTGAATTTATGCACGTTAAACCCGGGAAAGGGGGTGCATTTGTCCGTTCAAAGCTCAGAAACGTTCGTTCCGGCAAAGTGGTTGACAATACCTTCCGAGCAGGCGAACGGGTTGAAACCGCCCGTGTTGAACGGCATCAGTACCAATTTCTGTACGAAGACGACATGGGACTTCACCTGATGCACACCGAGACCTACGACCAAATTCAAGCACCTACCACTAAAGTGGTGTCTGGAAAAGGTTTTTTCAAGATTGATGGACAAGTGGACGTTTTGATCTATGCTGAGACGGGGGAAATCCTTACCGTAGAAGTGCCCAAAACGATTGAAGCCCGCGTGGAACAAACCGATCCTGGCCTAAAAGGAGATACCGCAACAGGTGCAACCAAGCAGGCGGTAATCGAAACGGGTGCAACCGTAATGGTTCCGCTATTCATCAACGAGGGCGACCTCATCCGTGTAGATACCACCAACGGAAGCTATTTGGCGCGTGTAAACAAGTAATGCAGGAATTTCAGGGTGTTTGGACGGGGGTACTCCCTTTGTTCTACACCCTTTCCTTTTTCTATACGTTTCTTTTTGTACGCAGGAGTCTTGCGCAAAATTGCGTATCTTCCTTCTACCCTCAAACACCCTCCTCTTTTCACGCTCACCCACAAACAACATGGATCTCAAACATTTACGCGAATTGCTCCAGATCGTCGGAGAAAGTGGCGTAGCCGAAGTTGAAATCGAAGAAAAGGACTTCAAATTGGTGATTCGCAAGCAAGCGCCAACCGTTAGCCTGCAACATGCGGCAGGTTTCCCTCCGATGTACCCGCCCATGATGCCCTTGTCCTATCCGGTAGCAGCCCCTTCTGCGCAGCCTGCGGTAACGCCAGTCTCTACACCCGCACCAGTTGCCCCTGCTCCTAAAGCAGAAGTTGCTCCCGCCCCCGAACCTGTGGCAGTTGCCACCGGAAAAACCGTAAAAGCGCCCATTGTAGGCACGTTTTACCGAGCATCGTCCCCCGAAGCCGCAGCTTTTGTCAATGTGGGCGATACCGTCCGTGAAGGCCAAATCCTCTGTATTATCGAAGCAATGAAACTTATGAACGAAATAGAAGCCGAGTTTGCCGGAACGATCCTCCAGATTTTGGTGGAAAACGGAAAACCAGTTGAGTATGACCAGCCCCTTTTTGTGATTGGTTAAACCCGTTTTTTTGTTCAGTATTTTCTATTTCGATTATGGCCATCAAAAAAGTTCTTATAGCAAACAGGGGCGAAATTGCTTTGCGTGTGATCCGAACCTGCGCCGAGATGGGCATCAAAACCGTTGCCGTTTTCTCCACCGCAGACCGCGAGTCCCTTCCCGTACGTTTTGCTGATGAAGCCGTTTGCATCGGACCACCCGCTTCCAAAGAAAGCTACTTGCGTATGGATCGCATTATCTCCGCCGCAGAGGTTACGGGCGCCGATGCCATTCACCCGGGCTATGGCTTTCTATCTGAAAACAGTGAATTTAGTGCCATTTGTAGCGATCATGGCCTGAAGTTTATTGGCCCATCGCCCGAATCCATTGACCTGATGGGCAATAAAAGCAAGGCCAAAGAAACCATGATAAAGGCCGGTGTGCCTGTGGTTCCCGGCTCGGAAGGCGTGGTGACAACCGAGGCTCAAGCCCTGTCCTTGGCACGCGAAATGGGCTATCCTTTGATGATTAAGGCAAGTGCCGGTGGTGGCGGACGTGGCATGAGACCCGTATTTGCCGAAGCGGACTTGCTCAAAGCTTTTAATACCGCTCGGCAAGAGGCCGAAGGCGCTTTCGGAAATGGCGATGTTTACATGGAAAAACTCGTCCAAAACCCGCGCCACGTAGAAGTGCAAATTCTGGGAGATGGCAAAGGAAATGTAATCCATCTCGGCGAACGCGATTGTTCCATACAAAGGCGACACCAAAAATTGGTCGAGGAAACACCCTCTCCGGCGGTGAACGAGGACTTACGACAGCGCATGGGCGAAGCAGCTTGTAGAGCGGCACGAAGCCTGAATTATGAGGGTGCTGGAACCGTCGAGTTCCTCTTAGACGCCTCCGGCGAGTTTTACTTCATGGAAATGAATACACGCATTCAGGTTGAGCATACCGTGACCGAAGAAATCTCGGACATTGACCTCATCGAGCTACAACTCCGCGTAGCCAATGGGGAAAACATCCCTTTGCAAGACCAAATTGTCTTGAATGGGCACTCTATCCAATGCAGAATCAATGCAGAAGACCCATATCGGGATTTCCGCCCTTCTCCGGGTAAAATAACCGCTTTCCATACACCAAAAGGCCATGGCGTAAGGGTAGATACCCATGCTTCCGCAGGCTATGTCATTCCGCCCTACTATGATTCCATGATTGCCAAACTCATCGTAAAGGCAAGAACCCGCGAATTGGCCATTGCAAAAATGCGACGTGCCCTTAACGAGTTTGTGGTAGAAGGTGTTAAAACAACCGTTCCATTCCATCGCCAATTGATGGAGGACGAGCGGTTTATTTCTGGAAAGTTCGACACCGGATTTATGAACGGCTTCACCTTGCGTTAATCCACTTCGCCCGAAAGCAAGCGGGATACGACACGCACAAAATCTACTTTTTTCCAAAGTTGTTTGGATAAACCCGATGGGCTTTTGTAGCTTGTCGGGTCTTTTTTGTGCATTGGCCACATCCAAGTATCACGAAATTCTACAACTTATAAACCCTAAAAAAATGACAACGATATTTCCTGAGCACCTTCGATACACCAAAGATCACGAATGGGTACTAGACGAGGACAACGGAATTTTTAAAGTTGGTATCACAGATTTTGCGCAGCGAGAATTGGGTGATATTGTTTTTGTTGAACTTCCATTGGTTGGCGACACCTTTGGCGCCGAAGAGGAATTTGGAACGGTGGAAGCCGTTAAGACGGTCTCGCAGTTGTTCATGCCAATTGCCGGAGAAGTCGTTGAAATCAATACAGCTATTTCAGACGATCCTGAAGTCATTAACTCAGATCCCTACGGTGAAGGCTGGATGATTAAAATAAGACCGCAAAATGCCGACGACCTCCAACAACTATTGACAGCAAACACCTACCAATCCTTGGTCAGCGCATAGCATTATAGCGAATATGCTTGTATGAAGGGCCTTCCAGCCTTGAAATTTTGTTGTACAGCCCTATAAGCCACCCAGTTACGCACGCATATCCGCCCATTTCCGATAGGTACAATCTTCGCAGACGTTCAATAGGCGAACCGAAGGCGATGTTGTACCTTTATTATTTAACAAACCTTTTATTCTGTATCCATAAAAGCAGCATCATGCACCAAAAGATTGTCATCTTAGATTTTGGTTCACAATTTACACAACTTATTGCTCGGCGTATTCGAGAATTAGGGGTTTATTGCGAGATCTATCCTTGCACCAAGCCCATTGAAGAAGTAGCGGCCATGCAACCCTTGGGCTTGGTCTTGTCTGGTGGCCCCAGTTCTGTCTATGACACCAATGCGCCACAATTAGACCCCGCTTATTTGTCGCTAAATCGTTCGGATGGAAGCCCCTTGCCCATCCTTGGCATTTGTTATGGGCTACAAACCATTGCTCACCTCATGGGCGGCAAAGTAGAACGTGCCACCAAGCGAGAATTTGGCCGCGCTTATTTACAAGCCCAGCCCGACGAAATCCTTTTTGAGGACATGAAAGATCAAACCGTGGTATGGATGAGCCACGGCGACCATCTGACGGCGCTACCAGAAGGCTTTAAGGTTATTGCCCATACCGAAAATGCCCCCATCGCTGCCGTAAGAGCCAATCACAAACCCATCTGGGGGGTGCAATTCCACCCAGAAGTCGCACATACGTCCGAAGGTAAAACCCTCTTCCGCAACTTCGTCATCCAAATTTGTGGTGGTCGAGGAGATTGGACCTCCGCCTCATTTGTAGAAGAAAAAATAGCCGACATCAAGGCACAGGTCGGCGATGGACACGTCATTTTAGGGCTTTCTGGTGGCGTGGATTCTTCCGTGGCGGCTGTTTTGTTACACAAAGCGTTGGGCGATCAATTAACCTGCATCTTTATCAATAACGGATTATTGCGAAAAGGGGAATTTGAACAGGTTCAGACTACATTCCGAGACCATTTCCATATTCGGTTAAAGGCCATTGACGCAAGCGAACGCTTCCTAACGGAATTGACGGGCGTTACCGACCCCGAACACAAACGTAAAATCATTGGACGGGTTTTTATTGAGGTCTTTGACGATCTAACGCAAGAAATTTCGCAGGAATTAGGGCAGAAACCCACATTTCTGGCACAAGGAACCCTTTATCCCGATGTGATCGAAAGTGTTTCCTTCAAAGGACCTTCCGTGACCATAAAATCCCATCATAATGTGGGCGGATTACCCGAAAATATGCCCTTTCGTCTGATCGAGCCATTCCGCGAACTCTTCAAGGATGAGGTACGGGCCGTAGGGCGATTTCTTGGGGTTCCAGAGGCCATTATAGATCGCCACCCATTCCCCGGCCCCGGATTGGCCATCCGCATTATTGGCGACATCACAACCAACCGCTTGGCGTTGTTAAAAGAAGCAGACGCCATTTTTATCGAAGAACTCAAACGGAAAAAGCACTATCTTGAAACCTGGCAGGCATTTGTGGTGTTACTCCCCGTACAGTCTGTTGGCGTTATGGGCGACGAACGGACGTATGAAAATGTATGCGCACTTCGGGCCGTCACCAGTGTAGATGGGATGACCGCCGATTGGGCGCACCTTCCATATGAATTTTTAGCCCACGTCTCGAATCGAATTATCAATGAAGTTCGTGGCATCAACCGTGTGGTTTACGACATCAGTTCCAAGCCACCCGCAACCATCGAATGGGAATAGAACCAATAAAAGAATTGAAGCTATGAAACGAAGTCTATTTTTTTTGCTTTTTTGCTTCTCCGCGCAAAGTGCTTTTGCACAAGCCGTTCCAAGAAACGACGTGGCGGAGTTCACTTTTGAGCGCGGTATAGAATTGTACCGACAACAAGAGTACAATTTGGCCTACCAACGTTTTTCGCGGGTGATTGCAGATTTTCCGCTCAACCAGAAAACAACAGCAGCCATGTTGATGGGTGCGCGTGCCCTTTATTCACAAGGCATGTTTAAAGAAGCCACCGAATTGGCCTCGCAGTTGATCAGTAAATACCCCGATAGCCGCTATGTCTCGGATGCGAACCGGCTTAGAAGTCTGGCGGGCGGGCAAAACAACACCTCGCAACAACCACAAGTCTTCGGCTTAGGAATTGCCTTACCCTTAAAAGCCAGTGATACCTATGTTCGGGCAATGTTTAATGGCATCCGAATTGCGGTGGACGATTACAACAACACTCGCCCGCGTGTACCGATTCGAATGGTCTTCCGTGACTCTGGCGGCGATTTGGATCCGGCGCAAATTGCCGTGACCTCACTGATACGCGACGGCAAGGTGAGCGCCATCATAGGCCCATTGTTCAGCCCCGAAGCCCTGTCCTCTGCTGAGGTAGCCGACCGTTCGCAGGTGGTAATGATTGCTCCAGTGGCAACCGAAAGCCGAGTTTCCGATGGGAAACGATTTGTTTTTCAAGCAAGTTCTACCTTTGCCATGCGGGGCCAATTGATGGCACGGTATGCGGTCTCAGACCTTGGCTACAAAACCTTGGGTGTAGCCTACGAAAGCAATTCCCAAAATGAGCAAACCATCGAGGCATTTACCGCTGAGGTTAGACGTTTAGGTGGAACTATTGTCTTCAACAAAGCCCTTGCTTCATCGAGCGAATGGTCGCGCTTTGGACGCGCTATCCCAACTACGCAACTTACACAAGCGCAAGCCATTTATATGCCCATCAATGGCCGCGATGCCGCACGAAACATAGAAAGCGCCTTAACTTCGTTGGATCAAGTTCGTGCAACCAATGTGGTGTTGGGCAATTCCGATTGGCACGACTTGTCCAATGCCGATCTGGCCAGCCGATATCGGGCAGCCTACACCAGCGACTTTTGGGTCAGTCCGAATGATCCACGTGTGCAAGAATTTGTGCGCAAATACCAAATCACCACCGGACAAATGCCTGATGATTTAGGACTTGCCTATGCGGGCTACGATTTGTCTAACTTCCTGATCACCCAAGTCCGCAATATGCCAGCGGGTGGTTCGTTGCAGCAGCAAATTCGTAGTGCAATGCCTTTCGATGGCTTAGGGCGTCGCTATGACTTCAGGAATGGAAACCAAAACCAAGCGGTTTTCTACCTCCGCTACCGCAATGGCCAAATTATTCTGGATCGTTAACCCAATTTTCCCATTTCTTTTGCAATATTGAGACATACGAAGCGTTCCCTATGGATACGTTCGCCTATAAAAACCAAAAATAATGTATCGTATAATTGGAATTTTCCTCTTCGCCATTGCGCTAAGTTTGGGCGCTTGTAGTGGCTCCAAGCAAAACAAACAAAAATACCAGACGCCGCAAGAGGCTTTTGAAAAAGGCAAAATGCTCTATGACAAAAAACGCTATAGCGATGCCATCGAGTTCTTTAAAGGGGTCTTTGATTTTGGGCGCACCAACGAATGGGCCGATGATGCCCAATATTACCTCGGTCTCAGCTATATGGGCAGCAAAGACTACATGGTTGCCGAGCAGGAATTTATGCGTTTCATCTCGCTATATCGTGCAGATACCCGCTCCGTGGAGGCCGAATTCCAGCGGCTGGTTTGCTATTATAGACTGTCTCCGACCTATGAGTTGGATCAAACCGATACCGACCGTGCCCTGACCAATATGAACATCTTTTTACAAAGATACCCTAACGATGATCGGGTTTCGCAAATCAATACAATGATTAAGGAATTGCGGGAGAAGTTAGGAAAAAAAGCCTTTGAAGCCGGAAAAACCTATGAGCGCCGCGGATATTACCAAGCCGCAGCCCATACATTCGAGCAAGTTTTGCAGGGATTTGCCGATACTTCTTGGGCCGATGATGCCCTCTTGGGTGCGATCCGTTCTTATGTCCTTTATGCAAAAAACAGTGTCGAGACCAAGCAAGCAGAGCGTTACGAGAAAGCCATCGCAACCTATAACCGCTTGGTGGAGTTGTTCCCCAAAAGTGACGTATTAAAATCGGCAGAAGCGCTTTATACCGAAGCAAGTACATTAAAAACAGCGCTCAAGCCCAAATCTTAGTCATAAACCCATTTAGTCGAACCTGTAAGGACATTGATCTCTATAGGTTCGCTTTTGTTTAGGCGATGATATGGCGTCTTTCTTCCTAAGAGCAGAAGCGTTAGAAATGCGCTTTGGCCGCAGATTACTCTTTAGAAACCTGGACTTCGAGGTGGTCTCCGGTGATTTCCTCGCCATTACCGGACAAAACGGGAGCGGAAAATCCACCTTAGTGCGTATTTTGGCGGGCATCCTTGCCCCCACCGCTGGCCGCGTAACGTTCTCTTACGACAACCAAGAAATTGCCGAACGCCCTTTTCACATGGGCTTAGTCGCACCTTACCTAAACCTCTATGAAGGATTTACCTTGCGGGAAAACATGCAGTTTGTGGCACGGGTTCGAGGGCTTCGTTTCTCAAAATCAGAAGAGGACGCACGCATCGAGGAAGTACAACTAAAAGGGCGTGGAGATGAATTGGTGGGCAATTACTCATCGGGTATGAAACAACGTGCCCGATTTGGCTTGGCCCTTATGACCAATCCTTCTGTACTCATTCTCGACGAACCTACCGCCAATTTAGACGCAGCGGGAAAAGCCTTTGTTTGGGAAACTGTGCAGCAGGCAAAGTCCGCTGGTAAAATTATTCTGGTGGCAACCAATGAGGGAGAAGAAGCAGGGCGGGCGGATCGAATGATTAGAGTTGAGCGCCCAAACACAACTTAGACGGGTCTTGTTGCTTAATGCACCTTATAAACGCTTCGCTTGCAGGCGAAAATATTTGAATAATGCTATGATTTTTAATGCCTTACCTTCAGATTCAAAAATCTGGATTTACATCGCAGACCGCAATCTAACCCCAACGCTTCAAGAAACTGTTTTACAAACCCTTGGTTCATTTTTCAAAACGTGGAAGTCTCATGGTCGCGTGGTTCATGGCGCAGCACGGTTCTGGGACGATCGGTTTTTGTGTGTAGGCGCTTACGTGGATCAAGGCGAAATTTCGGGCTGTGGTATAGATGACTCCGTACATAAAATTGCCCCAATGGCACAATCACTTGGTTTTGCGTGGGACTCGCCGTTGATGGTTCTTTTCCGCAATGCCGAAAACCACATTCAGGCCGTACCTCGTATCGTATTCCGCAAGATGGTGCAAGAGCAGAAAGTTGGGCCAGAGACCATTGTTTTTAATACGGGGGTTACAACCGTTGGCGAATTATTGGGTGGCGCATTTGAGCTTCCGCTAAAGGATTCTTGGCACGCACGTATTTTCCGATTGCCCGCTATAGTGGACGGATAAATGGCTCGTATCACCTCTTAATAAAAAATCCCCTCGTCAACAAACGAAAGGATAAAGCAGGTGGCTTTCCTACTGGTTGTGCCAACATCCGTTAACGTTTTCGGTTTAAGAATCCGTTAACGTTTTCGGTTTAAGAACCCGTTAACGTTTTCGGTTTAAGAACCCGTTAACGTTTTCGGTTTAAGAACCCGTTAACGATGCCCAGCACAACAAAAACAACCAGCAACAAGACCAACATTCGGAGGCTCATGCCGAGTAAGGTTTGTGCAATGTCCACGACCACCCCAAGAAGTGAAAAGGCAGACATGAGTACGATCGCAATCATGAGCAAGCGGAGAATATGTTGTAAACTTGTTTTCATGTATTTAGAAAGTCCAATAGTGCGTAGTTGAAAGAGCATTACCATTTTGGTCAAATCCTCCTACAACCAGTATTCGTCCATTTGTCCAATTTGTTGCAGTGTGCCCAAACCTTCTTTCTGGCAGACTGACCGCTTCACCGAAGTGGTACATCTTTTGGGAAACGGGGGCATATGCCTCTAAGGTTCGGAGCGCACCATCGGGCGCATTTAACACGCCGCCCATGAAAATAACAATATTATTGGATAAAATACTACTGCTATGTCGGATTCTTGGTGATTTAAAGGCGGCCATATTCACTTTGGTCAGTGTTGTCCCACGTTGGTATAGCCGGAAATTGGCCGAAGTAGGGGCGGAGGTTCCAGAGAATTGAGCGCCTGTTACCAAGAAACGCTGCTCATTTGGATTATTGAGTGTGAGGTAACGCAATAGGCTTGGCCCTTCTATGGGTTGAAAGATAAAGCCAAACGTAGGGCCAGCAGCCAATAAAGAGTCGTTACGGAACCTGAAAACACGCATATCTTGTCTGGTTCCTAATGTTGGCGAGGTGCCATAACGAATATCACCGCGTCCTCCAAACAGATAGATCAGCAACTCCTTTGGCTTAAGCGGATCCGGCAAGGCATAGGCGGCATGGTGTGTCCTCCGAATGGGGTCGTTGTAGCCTATGGGAACACGGGTAAAAATCTCTAATTCAGGGTCATACGCTTCCACGGTTTCAACCAAGTCGTTGATGCTCGTAGGGTTGTTCATTGTACTTCCGCCCAAAATCAGCGCACGCCCATCTGGCAATACAATCGTACTGTGGCCTGTTCGGGCAGCAACCATTTTGCCTCGTGTGCGGTGAGGCGTCTCATTTTTGGGATCAATCACAAAAGCTTCATCGGTTGCCTGAGCCAGAAAGTGCTTAGATCCGCCAGAAATAAGCAACAATCCGGTAGGAAACAAGGTGGCAGCGTGCCCTCCAATCGGATAGGGCAAGAAAAGACTTTCCTTCACAAGACGTGGAAATAGCCGTAGAATTTGGAGCGTATCCCTTGCGACCAAGCCATCAACATCTGTTGCGGCAATCACGACCGTATTAACACCCGATTTTAGACTAACCTCGCCTTCCCATCGCCCATTCGCGGAATTGAACTTCACCTCGTCGCCACGAACGGTGACACGTTCAATGTCTCGAAAAGACGTGGCTTGAACCGAAACAAAAAGGGTGTAGTCATCAACCACTTGTTCTGGGTTATCGGGTAAAACCACCTTAATTCCCGGAACGGTAGGCTCAATAAATTCCCGTTCGCAACCCGTTAAAACCAAGATTAACACCCAAAATAGGGATACAAAAGTACGTTTATAAACCATTTTTATCTCATCAAAGGTTAATATCGCACATATTCCAAGACCAAACCATGCGCGGGTGCTGCATATCCCGCCCTCCTCCGATCTTGTGCCTCAAGGATTGTGTTGAGGTCTTCAGGTTTCCGTTTGCCCTGTCCCACCTCCACGAGTGTCCCGACCAAAGCGCGTACCATTCCATGCAGAAAACGGTTGGCGGCAACCTCGAAGCGATAGCATCCGTAAATATCCTCTACAATCCACACGGCACGGAAAAGGTTGCAAACCCTGTTTTGGGTTTCGGACTGTGTTAGGCAGAACGAGCCGAAATGGTGTTCTCCTATCAAGTACCTTGCCGCCTCATTCATCTTCATCACATCGGGTTCTGGACGCACCAACCAACGAAATCTACGCTCAAGTGTAAATGGTTCGGTCGCTATCCGATAACAATACCCGCGTTCTAAGGCATCAAATCGGGCATGGAAGCCATTAGGGACCTCCTCTACCCCTCTAACCGCAATCGTGTCAGGCAATAAACCATTCAACGATCTTTTTAGTCGAAACGGATCCATAGACTGAGCAGCTACAAAGTGTGCAACTTGTCCACGGGCATGTACGCCAGCATCTGTTCTTCCAGAACCTACCAAACGCAAGGGTTGTTTGAACAAGACACCCAACGCTTGCTCGATGGTCGCCTGTACTGTAACACGGTTTTCTTGTATCTGCCATCCGGCAAAAGACGATCCGTCATATTCTATCAATAAACGATATGTGTACATGGGCAAGCAAATAAAGGCTGTAAAAGGTATCTAAAGATGGGGTTTTGGTCTTATGGTTGGGGTGAGTGGTTTTATAGTGCTTGCAAAGCGGCGGGATAAAACACTACTTTGCGAAAAACTAAGGTCTAAAGTTAAGGACATTCATGCCCGAACGGATTTACTTAACAGGATTTATGGGGTGTGGAAAAAGCACCATTGGCGCCATTCTCTCGAATGTGCTTGGTTATCAGTATTTGGACTTAGACGCTGAGATCGAATCAGAGATCACCATGGCGATTCCAAGTTTTTTTTCACAGTTTGGGGAGGCCGCTTTTCGGGCGGTAGAAACTGAGGTCTTGGCGCAGACCTTCGACCTCCAAAACGTGGTCATCAGTCTTGGCGGCGGGGCCTTGGTCCAACCAGAGAACCTACGCCAAACGCTACGGCATGGCTTGGTGGTCTATCTGGCCCTCTCCGCCGAGGAACTCACCGACCGCCTCCGGTACAGCACAAATCGCCCACTTTTGTTGGACGAAAATGGCAAGACGGTCTCGCCTTCGGTTCTATTTGAACGCATTTCGAGGATTATGGCTGTCCGCAAACCATTCTACGAACAAGCACACATTCACGTTAGTCTAACCCGCCAAACCGTTGGCGAATCCGTAGATGCTGTCGCCAAAGCCATTTATCAATACCTTAAAGACCTCAAAAATAAGAGGGCCTAAAACGTTAAATTTATTCAACAAACATAAACAAAATGAAAGCCTTTACCAAGTCCACCTTCACTTTAGGATGGCTATTAACCGAGTTGATTTTTGCCTCAGCCCTTTCTGCCCAACCTATTAATGTGGCTTGGGTAAAGGCCCAATATCAAAAATACGAATACCAAATTCCAATGCGGGATGGCGTAAAGTTATTTACCATTGTTTATGTCCCAAAAGATGCTTCGGAAAACCAGTTGTATCCGGTTGTTTTAAACCGCACATGCTATTCTATTGCGCCCTATGGCCCAAACAATTATGCGACAAAGCCCGGCCCATCGGATACGATGACGCGGGAGAAATACATTTTTGTTAACCAAGATGTACGGGGACGCTATAAGTCGGAAGGCATTTGGGAAAATGTACGCCCTTTTAATCCCCATAAAAAAGGCTCCGAAACCGACGAAGCCTCCGATACCTTCGACACCATAGACTGGGTCATCAAGAATGTACCCCACAACAATGGAAAAGTAGGACAATGGGGCATTTCCTATCCGGGGTTTTATACCACAATGGGCGCATTATCAGGCCATCCGGCCTTAGTAGCCGCAAGCCCGCAAGCACCCGTGACAGATTTTTACTTCGAGGACTTTCATCACAATGGGGCTTTAACGCAAGGTTATTTTTATACCTATCCGCTTTTTGGCATCCAAACCGGTGGCCCTACCGAGAAGCATTGGTGGCTTTCTTCGATGGTGCAAGAAGGTGTTCCAGATGATTATGCGTTTCAGTTGTCCCTTGGCCCGCTTAAGAACACCACCGAACGATATTACAAAAACAACGAATTTTGGAACCAAATCATCACCCACCCAGATTATGATGCATTTTGGCAAGCAAGAGGCGTTAAACAACACCTCAAGAACATCAAACCAGCCCTGATGACCGTCGGCGGATGGTTCGATGCAGAAGATTTATATGGCCCGCTTACCGTTTATAAAACCATAGAAAAAAACAATCCGAATACATATAATACACTTGTAATGGGTCCTTTTGCACATGGTCAGTGGAATTGGGATACCCAAAAGCACACCCTTCACGGCGATCATTATTTTGGCGATAGCCTCGCGGTTTTCTACCAAAAAAACATGGAAGCACCTTTCTTCAAGCACTTCCTTAAAGGCACGGGAGATGGTAAAACTGGTTTACCAGACGCATATTTATTCGATACAGGACGACATTCATGGGAAAAATTTGACCAATGGCCCCAACCAAGTGCCAAAAAAGTCCGCTTTTTCTTGGACGAAACGGGCAAATTAACCGAGAAAAAAACCGCCAAAAAAACCGCCTCCAGTTTTATTTCCGATCCTCAAAAACCCGTACCTTCTCGCTGCTTGGTTCCGACGATAGAGGGCCTGACGATGATGCAGTACATGTCCGACGACCAGAGATGCTTTTCTACCCGATCGGATGTTTTGACCTTCAAAAGTGAGATATTGGAAGAGGATGTGACGCTCGGTGGTGAAATTTTGGCACATCTCAACATTGCCACGACGGGTACAGATGCCGATTTTGTGGTGAAACTCATTGATGTCTTCCCGCCTAAAGCAAAAAACCATGCCCATATGCCAAATAAAAATATCCACTTGGCAGGCTACCAAATGATGGTACGAAGTGAAATTATGCGTGGTCGCTACCGCAAAGGGTTCGACAAACCACAACCCATTCCATCCAATACAGAAACCCTGATTCAGTTTCCCTTGCAGGATGTCTTGCATACGTTTAAAAAAGGCCACCGCATCATGATCCAAGTACAAAGTACCATGTTCCCCCTTTTCGACCGTAATCCCCAGAAATATGTACCGAATATTTATTTTGCTGACGAAAAAGATTTTATCCGTTCAACACATAAGGTCTTTAATAACAGTTATATAGAGGTTCAAGTTCTAAGCCAAAAACCTTGAACAATAAAAATTGAACAAAGCGATATGTTAATAGATACCCATGCCCATATTTATCTGCCGCAGTTCGATGAAGACCGCGAAGCGATGATCCATCGGGCATTTGAAGCAGGCGTTACCCGCATCATGATGCCTGCCATAGACGTGAACAGCATTGTTTCCGCACTTACGTTGGCTGACCAGTACGAAGGACTTTTTGTGATGAGTGCAATCCACCCTTCGGATGTTAAAGAGGCCACAGATGCCGATTTTGAGCAAATTGTGGCTTTTTGTAGCCATCCCAAAGTGGTGGCCGTCGGGGAAAGCGGCCTCGATTATTATTGGGATCGCACCTTCGACGAGAAGCAACAGGACTTCTTCCGGCGGCACATTCGCCTGGCCATAGATCAAAATTTGCCGCTCGTCATTCACAACCGAGAAGCCTCGGAGGATGTTGTACGGTTGTTGCAAGAGGAAAAAGCGGCACATCCGAACGGCGATGCACTCCGAGGTATCTTCCATTGCTTTAGCGGCCCCGAATGGCTCGCCGGTGCGGCATTGGAATTGGGTTTTCATTTGGGTCTGGGCGGCGTATTGACGTACAAAAAGAGTAGCGTTCCGCAAGACATCGCCCAAATCCCCCTTGATCGTTTGGTTTTAGAGACGGATGCGCCATTTTTAGCACCACACCCCCGTCGTGGTAAACGTAACGAACCCGCTTTTGTGCCTTGGATCGCCGAGAAATTGGCCGAGGTTAAAGGGCTAACGTTCGATGAAGTGGCGCGGGTCACCACCCAAAACGCTGTGAAGTTATTTGGTATTGATTAAGATTTGAGGGCTCCCCAAGAGCCGTTTTTTCTCATAAACCGTTCTATATCTTTTCATCCACCAAAGTTCCAAAGTACAAGGTAAACTGCAATGCTGGAGGTGTATCTAAACAAATTCCCAATGAGAATAGCAATCTTTTTTTGTATGGCTCTGATGGGTTTTTCCCAAGCACAAAGCCAAAAAAGCATTTTACAACTCAGTTTCGACGAAGCAAGACGCACCGGATTCAGCGGCGCGGTTCTCGTTGCAAAGCATGGCAAAATCGTCTTTCACAAAGCAACAGGAATGCGGGATTTTGAATCGCAAGAACGTTTGGACAAAAACGATGTCTTTGAATTGGCTTCGGTGAGCAAACAATTTACCGCAATGGTCATTATGATGCTCAGGGAACAAGGCAAATTGCACTACGACGACCCCATTGCCAAATATGTCCAAGTCCCTTATCCTAACATCACCATCCGCCACCTGCTCACGCATACGAGTGGCCTACCGGACTATCACGAATTGATGGATCGGTATTGGGACAAGTCGAAAGTTGCCGGTAATCCTGACATTTTAGACGTTCTAAACCGTTACACACCGCCTCCATTTTTTAAGCCCGGCGAAAAATACTTGTACAGCAATACCGGATACGTCTTACTGGGGAGCATCGCCGAAAAAGCCTCTGGACAAGACTTTGTTGCCCTTTGCCGAAATTGGATCTTCAAACCTCTAAAAATGACAAAAACCGACATCCGGTCATTGTCAGAGAAAGCCCAACGGAAGGATTTTGCAGTTGGGCACTTGCCAGACTCCACCCAAAAATACGTAAATGCCAACCGTTTCCGTAGCTCCGATTATACCGTTTGGCTGGGGAATCGTAAAGGGCCGGGCCGGATTAGCAGTACGACTACAGACCTCTTAAAGTGGGATCAGGCGTTGTATTCAACAAAATTGGTTCGACAGGAAACCTTACAGGAAGCCTTCACACCTGCAAGACTGAACGACGGCTCCGAGACCGCTTATGGATTTGGGTGGGAAATTCGGCAAGATGCTTCTGGAAATAAAATTGTCCAGCATACAGGTGACAATCCGGGTTACCGAACCATTCTAATTCGCTTTCTCAGAGAGCGCAAAACGGTGATCATTCTGAACAATAACGCGCACGAAGCCATGCGCACGTTGGTTGAAGCCGCTGAAAAATCATAGAGGCTCCCAATCGCTTTTTCAGGCTTCTGACCAATTTTAGGTGATATTCTTGCGCTCTGAGCGTACCCGAAGCGTCAAATCCCCATTCCTAACCTCTTGTGTAGGTTTAGCCCCCTTTAAAATCAGTGGTACATGTTCTAAGGGATAGATTGCACTTCGGCTAAGCGCTGCCAACTATTCATCAGTTTAGGCAAATGCCGCCCATATGGAGCTAATCTTGCTTCATCGGACGAAGTACCTCGAACGATGACCCATGTAAGGGTTGACCGCTCACCATACCGATAACTTGATTAGCCCATAACTCTCGTTAAGCCATAGCTCCACCGTTCATTAGAACGTAACACTACGCTCTATGATTCCCTCCCCGCGTTTTGCTCTCACCACCACTTGATCGCCTTTGTTGAATTTACCCAAGGCCGCCATATAATCTTGCACCGTTTTTATGGGAAGATCAGCGATTTGAATGAGGACATCCCCTTTTTCCAAGCCAGCTTTTTGGGCCGGACGATCTGCCATAACGCCATCAATCCGCAAACCTTCACCATCATACACATAATCCGGCATTACACCAAGCGAAACCTTAAACCGAGTGGCCTGTGGTTGCTCATCTTTGGTTTTGGTAAACATCAATTTACCCTTCCCATCCAATTCCTTTACCAACGCAACAATATAGTTCGCTACTTCAGACAGTCCCTCATAGTTGATCCGTTCACTGTCGTCACTCGGCTTATGATAATCGGCATGTTGGCCTGTAAAAAAGTGTAAAACAGGAATATCTTGCACATAGAACGACGCATGATCCGATGGCCCCAACCCACTCTCTGACGTTTTAATTTTGAGCCTATTGTTGTTTACTTTAGACAATACCGTAGCCCATGTCGGTGACGTGCCACTACCATTCACAGCCAGTACTTTTTCTTCATTTAAGCGCCCCACCATATCCATATTGATCATGTAATTTACTTTTTTGAGATCAATGGATTTAGACTCAATGAACTTTTTAGAGCCAACCAACCCCAATTCTTCTGCGGAAAAAGCCAAGAACAAATAATTATTTTTCTTGATTTTAGACTTTTTAAGTTCATCTGCCACAAACAAAAGTGCCGCAACTCCAGAGGCATTGTCATCGGCCCCATTGTGGATGGCTGGGCCACCCGTATCCCGCGAATTTCCCGCACCGCCAAAGCCCAAATGGTCGTAATGTGCCCCAATAATGACAGTCGTGGACGCTTTATGGTCTATATAACCCACCACATTTTTCCCCTTCCGGCTTTCTAAAGCCCCCGTACCATGCGGATTTGCGTTAAAGTTGAATTCAAAATGCTGAAACCAACCACCCGCATCGCCTTTTGGCAAGAGGCCAATTGCCGCAAAACGGGACGCAATATACTCAGCCGCATGCTCCTCGCCTTTTTTACCCGCTTCCCGCCCTTCCAATAAGTCGGAGGCAAGGTAAACAACATCCACCTTCAGTTGTTGGAGCGCATTGTTTGGTGTTTGTGCCCAGGCTTGGACAAACAAAGAATACAGAAAAACACTTAAAACAATGTATTTTTTCATTTCCAAGACAAAATTAGAGGTTCATAAAAGATCACAACACATTATAGCATTTTATGGCATATAATTTTCTAAATAGTTGTGAAATTACCAATCCTCCTTGCTGTCATTCGGGGTCATCTTTCCCGACTTTTCGCTAAAGTCACCTTCCAAGCCCCGCGCAGGTCTCCAACTTTATACCCTATCGCACGGTCTTGCGGGTATTTTGCTCGTAGTATCTCCCGAACTTCTGGGGTAATTTCCTTTTCTGGGTCGCCATGACATTGTAAACAAGTAGGCATTCCCAATAAAATCGGCTTGTAATACACCGTTGCCCTTTCGGTTTCCTCGACGGTGGGTTTGGGCTGAATGCCATTTTTCATGCCGGATGCCCATTGCTCAAGTATCCCTCGATCAGCATCATCCGCTCCATTTTTTGGATTCCGGTTTTTATCAGAAACCCGCTGGAGCCTCACCTTAAACTTCCGTGCCAATGAGTCCGTCAAGGGCATGGCTTTGATGTTACAAAAAGTAACTGCGGATGCTGGCCCATCCTCTTTGATTTTCTTGGTCAATGTTTTTAAAAGCGTTGTTTGTGTCACCGTCGTCAGAGAATCGCCCAAGACCAAAAGCATTTTATGCTCCATGTTGGAATTTACCGTTTCATCTGGCGTGGATTTGCCGCATCCCACCACAAAAAAAAGCGAAAAGACAAGATACCTGACCATGGTTTTATTGTTTGGTTTTGATTCAAAGTACCAAATCTTTACTTGTTACATCATGAAATTACAGGATATTATTTTCTTTTTTGAGAAGGCAGAATACGTGAGTTACAGATTTAATTTATTGTTATTAAACGATATATTGGTAACATTTACCTCATTTACGCAATCACGAAATTTCCCACTCTATGCTTGAATGGCAAGACAGCCTTAGGAAAATCCGCCGGATAGCTCAGCCAACATGGATGGCTACATTCAGTCAACATGTATGGCTTTGGCTACGATCAACCAGTTTTTCCTCCTTATGTAAAGATGCCACCCCTACAGGGCTTTGTTGTGCATTTGGAAACCGATTTCTATTAAGATACCGCCCCTACGGGGCTTTGCCGTTCATTAAAAAGAACAAACCCTTGTAAAATCAGAATTTGTGTAATCCCGTAAGTTCTTACATGATTTAATTTGCCCTTTTCGGTTTAATACAACTTGTTTAACCCATAACCCACGTTGACCCTAGACCCTATTTAGTGCGCACGAAAAAAGGCATACCAAAACGATATACCTTTCCACATCTAAATATTTATTTCATCAGTACATACCAAGAAGTTTATTCTTCGTGACTTGGAACTCCTCATCGCTTAAAGCGCCACTGTCCCGCATCGCCGCTAACCGCTCTAACTTCGTGATAAGGTCCCCTTCTTCTTGCTTTGGGGCTTCTTCTTGCACCATTTTTACCCGTTCTGTCTTCTTAGTAGGAACCTCTTCTACCACCTCAAATCGGGCGTCATCCTCCAAAGCATCTTCTTCGACAACTGGTTTTGATCGGGAAGATTTTGCACTGTTTCCACTTTCGCGCCAGTTTTTGATTTCCTCTTGCCATTCGGAAACTTTGGCTTTGCCTTCCTCATATGCGGTCTCAAAGGCTTCACGCGCCATTTCCACATCAAAATCGGCAACATTCCCCTCATCCTCAAGGCGATTGATAAACACTTGCCCGATTCCATAGGTAGTTGCTCCTGCAATGACCGACATCGAAAGTCCCCCCAAGAGAGAGCCTACAAGTGGGATCGCTTTTACAAAGCTCGAACCAATTGCGGCGAGGCTACTCCCTGCAAGTGCAGTAACCCAACTCTTACCGACATTCTCGTTATAATCTACATGGTATAAGCCGCAAATTTGTTTTAACATGTCCAGTTGCACACCTGTAATGGCTGCAAAATCTACGATGGGCAAAGGGATGAGGCCACCACCAGCGGCATAGATGGTATGTGTTTTTACGATATCCTCGGCACGTTTTAGACGATCACTCATGGAAAAAGGAAATTTGGAAGGTTAAAATTAAAAGATTAAGACATTTTTTACGGCCATATGTTCAATCGGTTACACCCAATTTCAAGAACAAGTCTTTAAAAATTGGCGTCATTGTGTCAAACACGCCTTCGTCCCAACACGAAGGGCATATTTTGCGCATATTCACCGCCACTACATTAGCTCCTGCCTGATACCAAGGCAAAATACCTTCAGCACTGGCCACTACGCCACCGGAAACCATGATGGGAATTTCCTTCCAAATGGTACGGAGGGCTTCCAAATGGGGATGGCCAACCGTTGGGCCGGGGAAAAGTTTGGCCATATTCGCCCCCAAGTCCATGGCAGTTTGCAGCTCGGTAGGCGTCAAAAAACCGGGAATCCAATAGACTTCGGAGGCTTTACAAACCCGCCCTACCTCTGGCGACAGGTGCGGCGAAACCACAAATTGTGCCCCTTTCGAGATAAAACGTACCGCATCCATACCATTCATAATGGTTCCGATGCCCAAAACCGCCTCTGGGCAAGTATGCTCCACAATAGACCGTAATGCCTCGAAGGTTTCCATCACCTCTGGCCCACGATTAAGCAGTTCAAAAACCCGCATTCCGCCCAAATAAGCGGCCTCCATCATCGCACAACAAGCTTGGGTATCGGGGCTATAAAACGTACCAACAATGGGGGTTTCAAAAAGTTTGGCTTGACATGCTGCGGTATTCATAACATAAAGGGGATGTTTTTAAATGTGTAAAATACGTCACATGTTTGATACATCAAGCCTTACGTAGGGATTACATCCACAACGATCATCAATTTTCTTTGTAAGATTTTGGCCGTAAAAGGGCTTGGGTTAATTTGAGTCCATGAACCATCAGAACCCCACTCCTTCTTCCGTTATGCTGCTGTTTCATAACGGCATTTTTAACATGACCCTTGCCGCATTCTCCTTCGCCCTCATGGGCGCAAGTGCAAAATGGCTGGGCAATCGCTTGCCCTCTGTAGAACTCATGTTCTTCCGGAACATCATTGGGGTTATGTTAATCGGGGCAACGCTTTTTCGCGTCCCACTGCGCCAAAAAGGTGGAAAGCCGGGCTTATTGATTTTCAGAGGAATCATTGGAACAATGGCCTTATTCGGATTTTTCTACAATCTTACCCATATACCCTTGGCCGAGGCCAATACCTACAACCTTACTTATCCCATTTTTATTGGCCTTATCAGTGCAACCGTCTTACGAAATGGGGTGACACTCCGTCAATGGCTCCATATTGCGCTTGGTTTTATAGGCATTTTACTTATTTTCCGTCCCAATTTAGACATATCGTTTAAAAACCATTTATTGGGTTTATGGAGTGGCCTGGGTGCGGCCATAGCTTATCTGGCCATCAATCAACTTCGACATTATTACGACCACCGCGCTACGGTCTTGTCCTTTATGGTTTCTGGGATCATCTTGCCGCTTATTGGCACCGCCGCAGGAAGAATTTGGCCAAATGCGACGCTGGACTTCTTAATGTCGCCATTTGTATGGCCTGTTGGTCAGGAATGGCTCTTTATTGCTTGCTTAGGTTTAGCCGCAATGATGGGGCAAATTTTTGTAACCCGTGCCTTGAGTTTGGGAAATCCCGCCGTTGTTGGCCCGATTAATTACCTACAAATTCCCTTTGCCATTCTTTTGGGATTGTTTATGGGTGATGCTTTTCCAGATAACTACACCTTGCTTGGAATTGGTCTTGTCATTTTAAGCGGGATTTTAATCACCACTTCCGCCGCAAAACCGAAGTCTTCTACTTAGCTTATAAAATACATTACCTTCAACTTAAAAATGATAGCCAAACTTAACCAATAAGTGACGTGGGTATAACGTGTAGTTTGTAATATTGGTATAATAATCTGCTATATAATAAGTCGTATAAAACTTTTCATTCATAACATTCTTAAAAGTAACATCAACACTCCAAGCCGTTTTTTTATTAGATGTGATAGGCTCTTTAAGTCCACATGATAAGATCATAGTTTAGCCACCAGAAGCAGGTTTTATGCTTGAATGAATTTTGACAGGATTGTGTTTTATTTATTCTTCAGGAAAGAGCAAATACTTGGGTGTAAAATACCAATTGACCTATCTTACACCCATACTTTTTTTGTCAAAAAACTTATATGCGCCGTCTTAAAATGCACTTTTCAATCCTTTTACCCCTTGAATAGCTTCAGAAACTGCTTTCTTGCACGTTTTTTCTTCTACCTTTATACTAGCAGTAGAGGACTCAACTCCAGGCATACTAATTTCCACAGCCACCGTAATTGTACATTTTACGTTATCTTGTGTGCATACTTTCCGAGCCACTTTCTCAATGTCTTTGATGGTTAAATCATTGCCATTTGCTTGGGCAACCTTACCAGCAGATTTAGCCTCAACGGATTTGATGGCATCATCAATTTTCACATTTGCAGATAAAGATTGGAACGAGAATAGAAATCCGAATATGAGTAGAAACAAAATTAAATTTTTCATATTTCAACTTGTTTTTTTGTTGTGGATTATAACTTTGAAAAACATATCTTGGTGCGCTTCAAGGTACATATTTCAATAATGAATTATTAAAGCCATATGGGTAAATTGGTATGCGTCATTAATTATTGGGCTACAAGTGTTTCACATAGGACTTACGTAAGTAGCCGATTTTGTTATGGGGGCCAAGGCCACAAGCCAAAATCGTCGGTATGATCATGTTTTGGCTTTTCATTTATGGGCATACAAATATTTACAAATCAACCAAGTGTTTTACCTATTGGTACAATACAAAGCTATTAGAGAATCTCTTTTAAGATAGATCAACTTTTTATACATACATTATAAAATAGTGTGAAGTATTGTAATTTGCCTTACATAGCGGTCAAAATGCGCGTGTTAACTTTACCTAAAAAGGGTATCTGACCTAAGACCTCCTACAATTTGCTAAAAACGATTATGCGAACAATATTCGGTTTTCTATGGTTATTGTGTGATGAACAACTTGTATTAAACCAAAACACCGCCCAGTGCCAATGCCCCGAACGGTGTTTTCACCCTTTTCCATTTATGACCAAACATTTATATTGAAATCAGTCTTTTGCTTTATTCGCCTCCACCGTTACGGAAAGCTCCAATTCGGCGTATTCGCCATCATTGTCCTCGGCAGAAACGCGAATCCGCGCCACGCCCGGAGATCCGGCAACAACGTATAAAAACCCATTGCGTACATAGGCATCTGCCACCGAATTATTGGAGCTGCGTGCGTCAAAATATAAAGACCCCCCTCCAGTATGGACAAATACCTTGGGATTTGCGATAAGGTCTCGGCTCCACGCCTCTGCGCGACCTAAAACGATATTCGGAATTTGATAATTCACAACAGGGTAGCCATTGTCATAAAAAGACTGGTCACAAGCCGAGAAAGACAGTGACATTAGAACCACAAAGGTTGAAAAGGCAATTGAGCGTAAAACGTTTTTCATGGGAGAGTCTCCAATTTTGCGGTATGGTTGTTTTTGAGGATGGACTACTTTTTTCTATGCGATGATTGTGCCAAAACAAAAATGAGGCCCAAAAGACCTCTTTTCCAGCTATGACAACCTTGAACCTGTCTATTCATTACGGCAAACCGTCCATTAATCTATACGGTTTGTGTGTGCTCCAAAGGGTACTTTTACACCACCGTAACGCGCAAAATTGGTAGTCCTTCGATAGCGGCTTCAAGCACATCGCCACGCTGAACGGGGCCAACCCCTTCCGGTGTTCCTGTATAAATAAGGTCTCCGGGTTCTAACGAAAAAATGGTCGAGGCATACGCAACCAGGGTTGAAACCGGAAAAATCATGTCTTCGGTCTGGCCTTGTTGACGGATTTCCCCATTGATTTTAAGCGTAATTTGCCGTTTTTGAACGTTCTCAACGTTTTCCGCCGCTACAAAATCCCCGATTGGCGCAAACGTATCAAACCCTTTTGCCACCGACCACGGGGATCCGGACTTCTTGGCACGCGCCTGAATATCTCTTGCCGTCATGTCCAAACCCACCGCATATCCGGCTACATGTTTTAAAGCATGGTCCTCCGAGATATTTTTCCCCCCGACGCCAATGGCAACCACCAATTCAACCTCGTGGTGTACTTCATTAGATTGGTGAGGAATGATCATTTCGCCCTCATTCCCCACCAAACTTGTGGCTGGTTTCAAAAAAATCATCGGCTCTTTCGGAACTTCACTTTGCATTTCTTTGGCATGTTCCGCATAATTACGTCCGATACAAATGATTTTCCCGGGCTGGATTGGGCCGTTGAGGTTGGGAATATTAATCTTCATGAGATTCTCCATTTAGAATATTGAAAACATTTAGGTAAAGCAGTATCTTATCAAGCTATAAAATTCGCGTTTCACCTGGCGGGCAGACGAAACAAAATACGTTTCTATGTGCTCCCGCGCTAAACAAGGTTAAAAAAATTATGTATGCAATCGTAGAAATTGCCGGAAAGCAGTTTAAGGTCGAAAGTGGCCAAAAATTGTATGTTCCCAAGCTCTCAATTGAACCCGGCGAGGCCGTTACGCTTGATCAAGTATTGTTGGTATCTGGCGATGCGGGTATTCAGGTAGGTACACCTACCGTAGCTGGCGCCTCGGTTTCTGCCGAAGTTGTGGCCCATGTTCGTGCGGATAAAGTGATCGTATTCAAGAAAAAACGTCGTAAGGGGTATCGGGTAAAGAATGGCCATCGTCAGCCATACACCCAAATAACCATCCAAGCGGTTAACGCATAACCCGATTTTCTTCTAAACTTTTAAACCAGGACTTGATCATGGCACACAAAAAAGGTGTAGGTTCATCCAAAAACGGCCGCGATTCTAAACCGAAGATGTTGGGCGTTAAAGCATATGGTGGCCAGTTTGTAACCGCTGGTAGCATTATTGTTCGTCAACGTGGCACACGTTTCCATCCGGGTTCCAACGTGATGCGTGGCGGTGATGATACGCTTTTTGCGACTTCTCACGGCACGGTTCGCTTCTCTGTTGGTCAAAAAAACCGCAAATTCGTGCATATTGACCCGAAGGCTGAAGAAGCTGTTGCCTAAGAGGCCCCTACTTGAGATGATGAAGCCTGTCCACTTTGGATGGGCTTTTTTTATGTCTGGTAATGTCATGACGTATAGCATCGCAAAACCTTACCGATTTTACATGGCCTAACACAGGCATTTGGGTGAAGATTTTGTATTTTTAATCTGTTCATGTTTTTAGTAACAAATTTTGTTCATCATGAGATATATCACCCTTTTGTGCATGGCCTGCATGGTTCAGACCGTTCTTGCGCAACGCTTCACTTACCCCGAAACCCGAAAAACCAACCAGATGGACAGTTATCACGGCACCATGGTAGCAGATCCATATCGTTGGTTAGAGGACGACAACAGCGTAGAGACTGCGGCTTGGGTAGAAGCCCAGAATCGTGTCACGTTCGAATGGTTGGGACGCATTCCCGTTCGCGAAAAAATACGTGAGCGCCTAACCACCTTGTGGAATTATCCTCGTTTTTCAGTTCCCTTTATGGAAGGCGGGAAATATTTTTATGCCTATAACAGTGGCCTCCAGAACCAATCTGAGTGGTTTGTTCAAGACCGTTTGGACGGCCCAGCAAGGAGCTTAATCAACCCGAACGACCTTTCTCCAGATGGAACCGTCGCACTGAATTACATCGTACCGAGCAAAGACGCAAAATATGTGGCATACTCGACCAGTTCAAGCGGTTCCGACTGGCAAAACATCCGCATACGGGAAGTGGCTACAGGTAAAGACCTACCCGACTTGGTGGAATGGGTCAAATTTAGCGGTGTTTCGTGGACGAAGGACAGTAAAGGCTTTTTTTACAGCCGTTACGATCGTCCTGCGCAAGACAATGCACTACAAGCCGTTAATAGCAATCAGAAACTGTACTTCCATCGCATTGGGACACCTCAATCCGATGATGTTTTGGTGTATAGCCGCCCAGATAAGCCATTTTGGGGATTTGGAGCAAGCACAACCGAGGATGGGAGATTTTTGGTGATCAGCGTTTGGGAAGGTACAGACCCACGAAACCGTATTTATTTCAAAGACCTAAGTTCGCCCAATGGCGAGGTTAAACCCATTTTCGACGCCTTCGACGCGAATTACGAGTACATCGCAAATCGTGGAAACACGTTTTATTTTTCCACCAACTTACAGGCACCCAACAATAAATTGGTTTCTTTGGACATTCGGAAGCCGGATCCCAAGTTTTGGCGCACCATCATTCCAGAAAACACGGCGGTTATGGAAAGTGTTTCGCTCATCGGCAGTCAATTTGTGGTGCAAACCTTAGAAGATGTAAAAGCAAGACTCTCGCGATACAGTCTTACCGGAAGAAAATTGGCCGATATACCCTTACCCGGCATTGGGACGGTCTCTGGAATTAACGGCAAACAACAAGGTCGAGAAATGTTTTTTGCGTTTACGGGTTATACAACGCCCACCACCGTTTACAGATTTGACTTCAACCTATACCGAACCACCATTTTCAGATCGCCCAAAGTAGTTTTTAATCCAAGCGACTACGAAACCAAACAGGTATTTTATACCTCGAAAGACGGAACCCGCGTCCCGATGTTTATCAGCCATAAAAAAGGGCTTATCCTCAATGGTCTAAATCCGACACTTTTGTATGGTTATGGCGGGTTTAACATCAGTATGAAGCCCGGTTTTAGCGCCAGTAACCTTGCTTGGTTGGAAATGGGCGGCATCTATGCCGTTGCCAATTTGAGGGGCGGGAATGAATATGGCGAACGTTGGCATCAAGCCGGGATGTTGGACAAAAAGCAACAGGTTTTCGATGACTTCATCGCCGCTGCCGAGTTTTTAATTGCCGAGAAATACACCTCAACGCCCAAATTGGCGATTCATGGCGGCTCGAATGGCGGCCTGCTGGTTGGTGCAGTATTGAACCAACGCCCAGACCTTTTTGGAGCAGCTATTCCGGCAGTTGGTGTGATGGATATGCTCCGTTATCATCTATTCACCATTGGATGGGCTTGGGCATCGGAATATGGCCGCTCGGACGACAAAGATGCCTTTAAAACGCTCTTTGCCTATTCGCCCCTGCACAATATTCGTAAAGGGACAGCGTATCCACCAACACTTATCCAAACCGCAGACCACGACGATCGTGTGGTTCCCGCACATTCGTTTAAATATGCAGCAACTCTTCAGGAGGCACAAGGTGGTAGTGCGCCCATTCTGCTGCGTGTAGAAACCAAAGCCGGACACGGAGCCGGAAAACCAACGGCTAAGATGATTGAGGGCGAAACCGACAAGTGGGCTTTTTTGGTTAAGGCATTGGAAATGAAGTACTAACAATGCGAGTTATGGGTAATCAGATTGTAGATGATCAAATTTTGAACGGCTACCAGGATTCTTAAACCCCGTTTAGCCCTATCGGGGTGGTATTATAGGACAAGGCCGTTTCCAGACGAAAAAAGGGGTTGTGTAAAAAGCCGTTCCAAAGAACAAAAGACAAACGATAACACTTTTTACACAACCTCGGCATCTTAATGGAAATCCATTTCCAACACACGGCATACACGGTGTGGGATCGTTCAGGGCTAAAGCCCCTTTTTTGTTATAGCTTCTTCCCATCTCCGCCCTGAAGGACGGAGTTAATGTCGCACTATGCGTTGCTTTTGCTTGACACCTCCGCGCTAACTGACGACGTTACTGTTTCGTTAGTCATTGTTTTTAATTGCTTTACGCCTATATTCAGGTGAGCAATGTTGCTACATACTTTCCGGCATGGAATTTACCTCATGCTTCAGCGTGGGGTATTCTGAAACAGCCACCACAAGTGGCTTTAGCTCTGAAACGCGGACAAAAACGATTTAGGGATTATCATCTCAGCCCTGAGGTACGGAGTTAAAGCAGTGTTATGCAGTGTTTTTTTCATGCCTCCATCCTGACACAAAGCAAAGCCCCAGCGGGGTCGCATCTTCACGCTTTCTAGCGCACAGAAGCACGACCATCCGTCTTACATTCCAACAAGTGCATGAGAATACTTTACGGTAATTGGATCTATCAAAAGCCAATGGCTTGAAGTGTTTACGGAGCGGGATTAGCCCTATTCTAAGCATTAAATCCTATAATAACAAAAAGTTACAACAAAATTTTCACCTTACTAAAGGATGGCTTCCCATTCCGGAAAAGTGGTTTTCCAAGCATCCGATAGCACCATTTGTTTGGGCGGAAGGTCGGAGAATGTGCCATTTGGTGTGATGAGCCAAAAACGGTCTGCAAAAGCATAAGCCAAATGAAGGTCGTGCGTTGTTAGCAGTACGGCCTTTTCTTGTTGTTGCGTCCAGTTTCGCATCCACTTAAACAGAGCGGCCTTTCCGGTAAAGTCCAAAAAAGCGGTAGGCTCATCAGCCAGAATCATTGGGGTTTGTTGTGCAAGCGCACGAGCAACCATCAACCGCTGCCGTTCACCGTCACTCAGTTCCATTAACCTTCGGTCTGCGATATGGGTGGCTCCCGTTGCGAGGATGGCATTTTCGACCTGTTCTTGATCGGTTGCGGAAAGTTGCCCACTCCAACCCGTAAAAGGATAACGCCCCAAAGCCACCAATTCTCTTCCGGTAAGGTATCCGGCTTCAATCCGATTGGTAAGAATAAGTGCAAGTCGTTGTGCTTTTTGCTGTGGTGTGATGTTCCGAAGTTCTTCGCCCATCCATTGTATCGTTCCAGCGATGGGTTGTAAAACACCCGCCAAGGTTTTGAGCAGGGTAGATTTTCCGGCGCCATTTGGGCCAATCAAACAAATCAAATCGCCCCTTTTCATCTGCGCCTGAATGCCCGACAAAAGCCCCTTTTTTGCGTGTCCTACGACCAAGTTTTGTGTACGCAGCATGTGCTTATGTGGTTAACGTTGTCCGTTTAAACAAAACCCAAAGAATGACCGGTAAGCCAAGAAGCGCCATCAGTGCATTGAGGGGTAGGATTTGGCCATTTCCGGGCATGAGAGACAAATTAGAGGCCAAAAGCGCCAGTAAACTTCCCCAAAGAGCTGCTCCCGGAACCAAAAAACGGTGGTCGCCCGTTTTGAGGTACATACGTGCAATGTGGGGAACGGCAATGCCCAAGAAAGCGATAGGGCCACAAAAAACCGTCGTGACCCCTGCCAGAACCGCAGCCGTCACCAATAAAAAAACCTGTGCGGTATTTACACTGACCCCTAAACTTTGGGCATAAGTTGTTCCCAGAACCAAAGCATTCAATGGTTTAGCAATCAGCCAAGCCGCTAAGAGGCAAAAAAACACCACGCCACCAAACCAGTACAGATCGGACGAGGTGACGCCGCCGAAACTGCCCATCCCCCAAATGGAGAACAAGCGGATCTGATCGGCGGGGCTAAAAAAGACCAATAAGTTTACAACAGCGCCAATCACATAGCCAAATAAGACACCTAAAATGAGTAAAGTGGCGGTTCCTCCAGCCCTCCGAGAAGCCAATAACATCAAAAAAAGTGCAAAACCTGCGCCAAGGCTTCCAGCCAAAATATGGGAAAACGTTCCCGCAAATGGAGACAAGCCACTCAATAAAACAAGCGCAACACCGAGACTGGCCCCAGACTGTATCCCCAGTTCAAATGGCCCCGCAAGTGGGTTCCTGAAATACGTTTGCATCAGCAATCCAGAAACGCCTAAGGCTGCACCTGCCAAAACACCGGCTAAGGCACGCGGCCACCGGATGGCCCAAAGAATAGTCCATTGCGACACAGAGATACGCTCTGTTTGCCATATACTGCTAAGGGGAGTAGCATGACTTCCAATGGCCAATGCCCAGAAGAACAGCACAAGAAGCGCGAGTGCAAGTACCAAAAACCGAATACGCATTATTGCAATCCCGTGAAATACCGAGCTGTGTACCCTTTTGCCAGATCTGGGTATAAGATGGCCCTTAAATCTCGTAGTACAACATCCGGCTCAAGCACAGCACCCTCAAAAAAACGTCCGTCATAGGCAAAATAGGTTCCTTTCTTTGCGGAAGGGAGCAACGAGAAACGCTCATCAGCTTGACGTAAAGAAGCCTCATCTTTAAATACTTGCGTACCGATCCAATGTGTAGCCCCCTTGGTGCGTCGCAGTACCCCTTCAAAATCCAAGGTCAACGTTGTTACGGCATCCAATACGGCATAATCAGCACCTGCATCTCGGACAAGGTGTGCCATAAAATTGTTTGCTCCGGCAACGTACCAATTTCCATTAAAATAACTCCCACTAAACACTATTGGTGGACTTTGCATTTTAGGAAGGTTTTGGAGGGCTTGATATTTCTTTTTAATCTCGCTATACACCTGATTAGCCTTTGCCTCTTCATTAAAAAACAATGCCGTGAATTTGATCCATTCGGTTCGTGCTAATGGGGTGGTCTCGGCATATTCACCATTCAGCACCACCTTCAAAGGGAGCATTTGCAGTTTTTGGTGGACATCGGTGGGTGCGCCCATAGCATAACCCATCACCACATCGGGCTGGAGGGCAAGTATTTTTTCTGCATCCAATTCTTGCATCCCCACTTCTGTAATGGACTTGGCCCGTTCCGCAAGTTTGGGTAAGGTGATGAACGCGATTCCAGCATGTCCGACCCATTTACCCAACAACCCAAGTTGTTGTAACGCCGGAAGTTGTGTTGTAGAGGTCGTCACCATTTTCTTGACCGGAAGCGTAATTACGGCATCGGCTTTAATGGATGGTGTGGGCGCTCCACAAGCTTTTAATACATAGGTAAAGGTCTTGTTTGTGCCCGGCCATGCCCGATTTACCCGTACCACTTTATAATTTTTGTGATAGGTAACGGAAAACCCATGCGCATCTTCAGGCGTGACTTTTGCGGAAAAATAATCTCGATAGGGGTCGAATGGAACTGTACAACCGGCCGCCATCTGATCGTCAACTTGCGGTGTTGCCGGATTACAGGACACAAGACCCATAAACGAGAACAATGGGAGCATCCAAAAGGCGTATGAACGCCCGAAATCACGTCTAAACAATGGCGTGGAATGCATGATCCTCTTGGGTTAATGGCAGGAATAATTTTCAAAGATAGTACCTATTTTCGGATTGTCAGGGTAATAAACCGCGAAAATATTCTTTTGGGTAACCAAATTACGCCAACTTATCTTGTTCTTCTTCGCCGAGAGACCTGTTTTCCGATTTTGCCCTTACTCAGAGTTTTCTGCCACGTAAATACTTTCATTGATATGCACATACCGATCCTTCAAGACCTCTTAGTCATTTTATTGTTTTCGGTGGTGGTGGTATATGTCCTCCAACGGATTAAAATCCCCTCTATTCTGGGTTTTATTCTTGCCGGCATTTTCATTGGGCCATTTGGATTAAGTCTCATTTCTGCTACACATGAAATTGAAGTTATTGCAGAAATTGGCGTGATTTTATTGCTGTTTGTTATTGGGATAGAACTTTCTTTAAAACAGCTATACTCCATCCGTAAAACAGTTTTTATTGGTGGCTTTATTCAAGTTTTTTTAACCATTGGCTTGGTCTTTTTAGCCACATGGTTAGGGGGGCTAGAATGGAAAGAAGCGGTATTTATGGGCTTCTTAATTTCACTTTCAAGTACAGCAATTGTCCTTAAGGTATTGCAAGATAAAAATGAGATTTCGGCGCCACATGGTCGGAATGCACTTGGGATCCTGATTTTCCAAGATATTATAGTTGTCCCTATGATGTTATTGGTACCGATCATGGCCGGAGACGCAACAAATGTATCTCTTGCTATCTTATTTTTGTTTCTAAAGACCATTGGCGTATTGATTGCAACCTTTCTTTTATCTAAATATGTCTTACCTATTGTTTTTTATCAAGTTGCAAAAACAGGAAATAAGGAATTATTCTTAATCACCACCTTTTTACTGTGTTTTTCATTGGCATTTATCACTGCCGAGGCGGGCCTTTCACTTGCCTTGGGCGCTTTTATTGCAGGTTTGCTGATCTCTGAATCCGAGTACAGTCACCAAACGGCTGGTAGCATCTTGCCTTTCCGTGAGTTGTTCACCAGTTTCTTTTTTGTCTCGGTAGGTATGTTATTGGACATACACTTTTTCCTAAATCATTTTTTAAGTGTAATGGGGCTTACCCTCGCTGTGGCCTTACTTAAAATATTAACAGTTTATTTAGCCGTAGCTCTATTAAAATACCCACCAAGAACTACCATTCTAACCGGTATTGCCCTATTCCAAGTTGGAGAATTCTCGTTGATTCTTGCAGATTTAGGACTTGAATACAAATTATTAACCCCCGAAATAAACCAATATTTTCTTTCTGTTTCTATTCTAAGCATGTTACTCACGCCTTTTGCTGTCTTGTACGCTGACCGCTGGACGAACATCTTATTCAACAACCGAACGCCGCAAAGAATAGAGGAAGCCTCACCCAAAAAAACTACTTTGCAGGATCATTTGGTGATTATTGGCTACGGATTGAATGGCTCTAATGTGGCAAAAGCCGCCGAGTATGCCGGAATTCCCTACCGCATTCTGGAACTAAACCCAGACACAGTTCGCCGCGAAAAAGCACTTGGCAGGCCCATTTACTACGGAGATGCCGTAAAAGATGCCATTTTGGAAACCGTAGCCATAGAAAAAGCAAGGGTGGTAGTAGTGGCCATTTCTGACCCAAAAGCAACCAAAACCATCATCTCCAACATCCGACATCATAACCATTCGGCGCAAATTGTGGTCAGAACCCGTTATACTTCAGAAATCCCAGAGTTATTGGCCATTGGAGCCGACGATGTGATTCCTGAAGAATTTGAAACCTCCATCGAGATTTTCTCAAGGGTAATGCATAGCTTTTTGGTTCCATTTGATGAGGTGGATAGATTCGTTGAAAGGGTTCGAGCGGATAATTATAGCGCCTTTAGAAAAAGTGCTAATGGGTTGATACTGGCTTCGCCCATTCCGGAGCTTCGGATTTCAAGTGTGCGGGTACTGGCAGATAATGGCGACATGATTGGTAAAACCATTGCAGAGGCCAATATCCGAAAAAAATATGGCATTACTGTGTTGGCCCTTCTCCGGAACAACCGTTTTATAGAAATTACTTCGCCAGATGTAGAAATAAAACAACACGATACACTTTATATTAGTGGCTCTTCGGAAAACATTGCACAATTTTATCGGCTAATTTGCTAATGTCGTTGAAGAAAGCACCTATTTTTTACCGCATTTATTCCCGAAACAAACTTGCTGGCCATCCTTTGGTAGTGCAGCAAGCGTTTTTGAAATACCTTGCCATCTTCTTGATGTTGTTTGTTGTTAGATCACACAAGCCAACCACTTGTGGTTATAGATGTAGGTAAGCCCTTTAAAGATTTAGCACTTGCATGTCAAAAATAACCTTGTTTTAATCGTTTTAACTTGGGAACGAACAAGCGATTGTGTATCTTAATGGGTTGTTTCTATCCAACTATCACACCACCCAAATCTTTCAAATCAATGCGTGCCAAGCTCTTCGTTTTAAGCATATTGGTCTCAGGCATTTCGTGGGCAGTAGCCCAGCAGTCCGGTGTTTTTGATCAGCGCTCGCTTGCAAAAGTATATCAGACCAAAGCCCCTTCCTTAGACGTCTTGCCGGAAATCACCTATTCCTATATTTCGGCAAATTCGGCTGATGCCTTCTGGCAAACCATAGGAAAGGAGTACAAGCCCTTGTTACAAATGTTAAACCGAGACATTATGGGGCGCATTTCTCCTTCCGATTCGCTCATTGTTCCAGACCAACTCGGTTTGGATCATCGGGCCTATTCGCCCTTCCCAAAGTATTATGCCGGCGCCGAGCTATTGGATAAGTTTTTTGTAGTGGATAAAAGTTACCAATTGTATGCCGCATACGAATTTGGCAAATTGGTACGTTGGGGCGTTGTAAGTACAGGTCGGAAAGGAGCAAAAGCCATTTGGACGCCTTCTGGGCGTTTCAACTTTAATTGGCGGCAGGATTTCCGGATATCCTCGGACAGTCCTCCGGGACAAGAATGGCGATTGAATTGGGTTTCTAATTTTTATTTAGAAAGAGGTATCCACACGCATCAATACGCCATTCCAGTTGTAGGTGCGGCCAGTCATGGCTGTGTGCGTATGATTGATGCCGATGCAAAATGGGTTTATAACTGGCACCGAGGCTGGGTTATGAAAAATAAACAACTCTTAGAACAAGGCAATATGGTCATCGTTCAAGGAGAAGATTTGTCGCGTGCGAAGAAACTCTTTGTGAAAGAAAAATCTGGCCCACATTTAAAGATGATTGCTTTGCCCCCCGATCCATGGACGGTTGAGGCAGGAAGTCCTCAACAAAAAATGTTTGACCGCCGCAGGGAGCGGCACCAAAGTGCTACCGAGCAAAGCCGCTAAAATCTATTAAACGACTCATCACCACCGAAAAAGAGGAGACCTTCTCCATGAAAAAAAAATTATTCCTTCTCTACCTGATTTTTAGTGGTGCTGTTTATGCGCAGCCCACCACCCCATCAGGCGAAGAGCCGCCAAAGTCCTTGGATCACTTTAACCAAGAGGCTTTGCGTGCCATTCAAGACAACCAAATCGGTAATCCAGATGAGATTCCGCAAGTATTTTACGATTACTACGTCGTCAAAGAGCCGTCTCGCCTTCGTGCCCGCCTAAACCTTTACGAATATATGGGCATTAACCACCCTACCGACGCAAAGAGCAAAGAAGGCCAAGTGTTGATTCAGCTCATTAACCGAAACCTTTTAGAAGATTTGCGTCCGGGAGATACCTTGGTTGTACCTACACAATTGGGTTTGGACTTGCGTGCCTACTCCCCGTTCCCACGTTATTATCAAGCAGCCAAGGAACACAAAAAGATTGTTATTTTGGACAAGGAAATTCAGGCATTTGCGGCATACGAGGATGGCATCTTACGACGTTGGGGAATTATCAACACTGGAACCGATGCTTCTCAAACGCCAGAAGGTCGTTTTAATGTGAATTGGAAAGCAGAAAATCGCATTTCTTCCCTAAGTCCGGGCGTATTAAAGCCCAAAGAGTCCGATGAAATGTGGGACATGACATGGGTAATGAATATCCATGAGAAGCGTGGTATTCATATGCACCAATACGCCATGCCCACAGGCGGCCCTGCAAGTCATGGCTGTGTAAGGATGAACGATGCCGACGCCGAATGGCTTTTTAATTGGGTGGATATTTGGGAAACCTCAAAAGCCAATGCCGAGGAATGTACCAATGCAAAAGATTGTAAAATCCTAAAACAAGGTACAATGGTGTTGGTACTTGGCCCTGATCCAAAAGGAAAGGCGCAACCCTTTGTGTATAAAAACCGTTATCCAATCCTTAAAATTATAGACCTACCGACGGATCCCTATGCCATACCGGCGGGAACGGATCAGCAGAAAATTTTCGATAGGATCCGTCTGGGTCGTGGCACCACAGCCAATCGAGGAGCACTAAGTCCGGGTCCAAAAACCACACAAGCGAAGCCCCGCACCACGACCAAGCCAAAAAACAACCAAGTGCGGAAACGATAGAAATGATTCTTGACTTGTTAAAGCCTGTTCGCGGAACTTCGGGAGCAGGTTTTTTGTTGGACATGTTTTCTGTTATACGATAATAAACGAAGGGCTTTTATGATAAAAAAACTTTTTCGACTGTTCATGCTCTTTCTGATGACCTTCGGAACAGTGCTGGCACAAGACCCAGAAATCAATCTGGAGGGTTTAGAACGTGCGGGATTAGATTCCCTCTACAACAGTATGAGGGGTGACATTCAGGCCGTTCCACAAGTGACTTGGGAGGTTCACATTGTTTCGGAGACCTCAACGCTCATGGCACGTCTCAACTTATACGAAAAATACGGCATCAATAAGATTGACCTTCCTTCCCGTCGCGCACAAGCTTTAATTAAACTTTTAAATCGTAATGACTTAAAGGGGCTTCAGAAGGGAGACTCCCTTTTTATTCCACAACCCTTGAATGTAGATTTTAGGGCATATGCACCGTTCGAGCGGACTTGGGCCGCTGCCGAAAAAATGGACAAATTACTTTTGGTGGACAAAACAAATCAGGCGTTTGCTGCTTACGAAAAGGGAAAACTAACGCGGTGGGGTTTGGTCGTAACGGGAAAGGACGAGACCCCAACACCCACAGGTAGGTTTAATGTAAACTGGAAACAACCCTCAAGAATTTCGACATTGAGTCCAGCGCTACAAAAGCCCAAAAAAGGGCAGAAGCCCTCTACAGAGACTTGGTTTTTAAAGTATGTGATGAACATCCATGAATCTCGCGGTATCCATTTCCATCAATATTTTATGCCCACAACAGGGCCAGCAAGTCATGGTTGTATTCGTTTAGGAGGCCCAGATGCCCGTTGGTTATACAGCTGGACGGAGGCTTGGGAGACCACTGTTGCCTCGGACTCGGCAATGGTGTGTCATGGGACAAGATGCAAGGTAAAGAAGCAGGGTACACCGGTTTTGGTGCTACACAAAGACCCTAAAGGTCTGCCAAGTTTTTTCACACGGGCTAACGGCAAACCCACAGTACGGACTATGCCCTTACCCAAAACACCCTATTCTGTACCAGCGGGAACGCCGCAACAAAACTCGTTTGATCAAATTCGGTTGGCTGCTGAACGTCGTGCGCAATTAGAAGCGCAACGTGCCGCTTCAAAAAATAAAAAACCAGCCCCAAAGCCCGTCACTAAACCCAAGATGCCCGATAAACCTGCTTCTGCAAAGCCCAAAACCCGTACTTAGCGACAAATATAAAATGCAAGATTTTCATAAAGCCGGAGTCAAACCTTCGGCTTTTTTGATGTAACATTCTGGAAACGCTTTTTATACTTAACCTAAAAAAAATGAACCTCATCAATGAAGCCTTTGAGCGCGATGGCTACTACTTGGCCAAGGGCGTATATACGGCACAAGAAATTAGCGCACTTGAGGCGGAGTTTGACCGAATTGTGAGCCAGATTAGGACTGTTAAACAAGAATCGGTAAACGCACGTTGGGCCGGAAAAGAGATGGAACGGCTCGATGGAGGTGATAGTATTATCTACCACACCCACAATGTGCAACAGTTTTCTGCTTTGTGGCTCCGCGCCTTGTTATCTCCAGCATTTTTAGACGTCGCAACGTCTATACTGGGGGAAGATGTGGTCTTGCATCACACCAAACTTTTCCAAAAACCTGCCGAAAAAGGCTCGCCATTCCCCATGCACCAAGATTGGAACTATTTCCCTTCGGTCAAAGATACCATGATTGCTGGGATTATCCATGTTGGCGAGGCGACCGATGAAATGGGGTGTATCCGTGTCTATCCAGGAACACACAAATTAGGCCGCATCTTAAATACGGATGGGCAGCATGAGTCCGAATTATTGGCCCAATATCCCATTGAAAATGCAACTGTGGTAGAAGCCGAGGCCGGCGATGTTGTGTTTTTCCATTACTTTACGCTGCATGGTTCCATGCCAAATCGGTCGCAGAAGGTGCGAAAAACCGTTTTGGCACAAATGTATGCTGGCGACGACCGCATTGAAGACGGGATCACGCATCCAGATGAACGGCTTGTATTAAGTGGTTGGAACCACCACGCAACTCGCGGTTCGGCTGGTCAACAAAAATAGCATTCTAAACCCTTTACAACGATGAATACCACCCTTTTACCTACGGAACAAGATGTGGCGTTTTACCAGAAAAACGGTTATTGGATTTCGCCTAAAATTTTCTCGGACGAAGCACTCGAAGAAATTCGGAAACACCATGCACGGGTCATCGAGGGTGAATACGAAACCGGACGTACACCGCATTACAACAGCCACGAGGCCGGAACCCCGCTCGACAAAATGATCAAGATTGATAACGCACATTGGTCTGACGCTGTGATCGCAAAAACGGTCTTAAATCCCATTATCGGAAAAATGGCCGCCCTCCTTTCCGGTTCAAAAGGCATAAGACTTTGGCACGATCAATTGTTATACAAACCTTCTCAAAAAGTAGGAACGGGAGCCGTTGGCTGGCATCAAGACCACCACTATTGGCAATGTGCTACCCCACACCACATGCTAACGGCGTGGATCGCATTGGTGGATGTGAACGAGGAAAACGGATGTATGGAAGTGGTTCCAGAGAGCCAGAACTGGGGATTGATCAACAACAATGACTTTTTTGACCATGACTTAGACAGCCTACAAAAACGCATCGAGTCCGAAACCGGAAAACCTTTCCAACCAGTCTCGTGCCTTCTTCCTGCCGGAGCCGTGAGTTTCCACCATTGCCGTGTGCTTCACGGTAGCCGCCCCAATCTGAGTGATGCCCCACGCCTCTCTTTGGTGGCACACCTTATGCCCGACGGTACACGATACAAGGCAAACACCCCATCAGATCCGCACATGAATGTCCGGTTGCTTTCCGGAAAAGACGGCGATCCCTTTGCGGGATCGTATTTCCCAATTTTATGGCGCGAAGAGGGCAATGCCAACCCATGGCTAAGCAATGAGGGATAAAAATGCAACACGTCAAGCAACAATACGAAACAGAAGGCTATCTGATTTACCGCGATGTCATAGACAAAGCACTTGCTGAAGAAACCCGACAACATGTGTTTTGGCTTCTTGAACAGCATCCCGAAAGCCGACCAGAACAATTACACCACAACATGCTCGTGAATGATCCGTTTATGTGGCGTTTGGCTGGCGACGACCGATTGTTGGACATTGCAGCGCAGTTTATCGGCGAGGAGGTGGCCTTATTTGCCGCACACTATATTGCCAAAGCCCCAAAAACAGGGCAAAAAGTATTGTGGCATCAAGACGGCAGTTACTGGCCCTTAGAACCGATGGAGGTGGTTACGCTTTGGTTGGCGGCGACCCCATCTACGCCAGAAAACGGTTGTATGCGCATCATTCCGGGCACACATCGGGAGTCGTTGGTTTCTTGGGAGGAATTGCGGCAGCATGACGATGGCGACAATGTACTTGGGTCGGGCTTAGACCCCAAAAGCATTGACGATTCTTTGGCGATAGACTTAAATTTGCAAGCTGGAGATGTGTCTATTCATAATCCAAACATCATTCATGGTTCCGATGCCAATTTCTCCGATCAATGGCGGATTGGTTTAACACTGCGATACATACCGGTTACAACCAAAATTTTGAACAACGACCATCCCGCTATTCTTTTTCGTGGAAAGGCAAGGGAGGGTATTAATGTGTATGCCTCGAAGCCCATCTTTGACCCGAAAAAGCATTTCGTTTTTAAGGGTTGGGAGGCTTTCTAAAGCCTGTAAATATAGGTAGAGCGGTATAGGCATCATATGGTAAAAGGTTCTTGCATGGTATCAGCGGAACCTATGGCTACATGGTGCCTATTTTTCCATGCCCAAAATCCCAAAATAACCGTAGAGAAGGCAAGAAGGACAAAGTATAGATTTCGTGGAATGATCGGAAAACGCGCAACGAGATGATGCCAAGAGGTAAGGAAAACCGCGCCCAATGAAAGCCAAAGTCCTACATTTTGAGAAGCCGCTGGTAAATTTGTGATCATTTGGAGGAGAACCGGATAAATGACCCAAAACGTCGGGGCCAAAAGACGCTCTTTGTCTTGACCAAAAAAACTTGAAACCACCACCAACAACAAGAAAAAAATCCGTTCCGGATAAGGCCGGAGTAGCTTATAGGCGGGTTTTATCCAAACCAACAAAAGCAATGCAAACGGGGCATAGGCGTTTAGCAATAACCGTCCCCAAGCTACCGGATCCGCAACACGATAAACATAAGTGCCAAGGGCAGCAACAAGGTTCCAGTCTGTGTTTTCGGGATGAACGACAAGCCGGATTGATATCCAGATAGAAACGCATAAAAACGAAGAAAATAGATATAATTTATACCATTTTAGAGGGGCTTTTTCCCGCCAAAGATACCAAAAAGCTACGGGCAGCATCAGCAGATTGGCTTCACGGGTCATTGCGCCCAAGATGGCCAACAATAAAAACCAGTCCAACCGACGTGTAAGTAGGCTTAAAGCCATCCCCAACACCAAAAGCATGGTAATGACATCACCCCATTGGTAAGGGTTAAAGGCGACAAAGCCAATAAAATGAGGGTTGCAGATCAACCAAAACAAGCCAACCAACCGGATTTCCGGTGCTAAGTCCCCTCTTTCTAACCATTTATACCAAACCACCGCCAAAATACCAATCGTAAACAATGTTCCGATTTTAAATCCGGTATCCAAGCCACTCGGCCACATGCCCGCCAACCAAGGCGGTAAGATGCGGTAGCCAAAAGGGGCACGCACATTCCAAGCAAGCCAAGGCGAAGCCGCTGCCATTTTCCGATAATGAGCCAAGTCTTTATCCTCAAAAACGACTATATCTATTTGCCCATACCACCCCCAACAAAACAATACCGCCCCGACAAACACCAAGGCATACTGAAAAACTGGTTTGGTAAAGCACTTAGATAATGGAGTCACGCGGTTCCATTTTAGGTTTTTCGCGGTATTCCAACATATAATGTAGCCCCCGATTCTCGTTCCGCTGGAGACCACACTTGATAATCATATACGCTACCGTAATCAGGTTGCGGAGTTCGCATAGCCCAACCGAAACGCGGGTTCGGCGATAGAAGCCTTCTGTCTCCTCAAACAAAAAGTGGGTTCTACGATATGCCCGCTCCAATCGTAGGCGTGTACGCACAATGCCCACATAAGCCGACATCACGGCCTGGAGTTCCTTCCGGTTTTGGGTAATCAGCACCAATTCTTCGGCATTGGTCGTCCCACTGTCATCCCATGCAGGAATATCCGTCCGAAACGCTACGTTACGGGCATATTCGATCGCGGGCTGAACCGCCCGATTGCCAAAGACCATGGCTTCCACCAAGGAATTGGAGGCCAAACGGTTTGCACCATGTAGGCCGGTGCAGGTTACCTCACCACAGGCAAACAATCCATTAATGGACGTGCGGCCTTCCAAATCCGTCATTACGCCACCACAGAAATAATGTGCAGCGGGTGTTACCGGAATCGGATCTTTGGTCATATCTATACCATATGCCAAAAGTTGTTCATAAATATTGGGGAAATGGTAGATGATTTCCTCTTTAGGCTTGTGGGAAATATTTAAATAGACAAATTCTTCCCCCCGTTTGTTCATTTGGTCATTTATAGCACGCGCCACGATGTCACGCGGGGCAAGTTCTAAACGCGCATCATATTGTGGCATAAAGCGTTCTCCGGCTTGGTTGAACAGCAAGCCCCCTTCTCCACGAACGGCTTCGGTGATCAGGAAGGATGTTCCCGGACGATATAATGAGGTGGGGTGGAACTGCACAAACTCCATATTAGCGATACGCGCTTTGGCACGATATGCCATAGCCATACCATCTCCGGTAGCCACTAACGGATTGGTTGTGTGTGCGTACACCTGTCCTCCGCCTCCGGTTGCAAGCAGGGTGGATTTCGCCAAGAAGACCTCTACCTTGTCCTCCTGTTCATCCAGAACATAAGCGCCATAGCATTGGGTATCGGTTCTAAACTTTGTAACCACCTCGCCTAAGTGGTGCTGGGTAATTAATTCAAGGGCAAAATGGTGTTCAAAGACCTGAATATTGGGGTGATTCCGAATTTGCGCCAAGAGTGCCCGCTCAATTTCTCGTCCAGTCATGTCTTCTGCACGTACAATACGGTTCATGGAATGGCCGCCTTCGCGCCCTAAATCCAGCGAACCGTTTTTTTGCGTAAAGCGTGCACCCATCTCCATCAGTTCTCGCACATATCCCGGCCCCTCCTTCACCACAACCTCTACGGCTTCTCGCTTACACAAGCCCGCACCCGCAATCAACGTATCTTCAATGTGTTTTTCAAAACTGTCTAATGGATCCATGACCGCTGCTATACCGCCTTGTGCCCAATTGGTATTAGAATCTGCGGATTGTTTTTTGGTGACAATGGCAACGGAACCATACGGCGCAACTTTTAGGGCAAAGGACAGTCCGGCAATTCCGGATCCCAGCACCAAAAAATCAAATTGATGAACCATAAGAATGACTTGGTTTTATAAGGAAAAGGTTAACGAATCCGGCGAATGAAATAACGGACTTTGTATTGATAAGAGCCATCACCACCCAGAAACTCTTGGGTTTGGGTGGACTGGTTTCGGAGCAACATTTGCCAACTTCGACCATCCGATTTTTCGCCCAAAACATCATCGGTATTCACCAAGTTGGCGGCTTTAATACCAAAATTAGCCCCTACCAAGGCATAATTGATCCACTCTGTAACCAACATTGCTGCTGGAACTTTTGCGACGATCCGAACCACATTGTTTGCTGTGGTGAGACCGCCGACCACTTGGGTGGCTAATGCAAAATCGGTATCGTTGTCTAATTCCAAAAGCCTAAAAACAAGGTTTACATGCCCGCCTTTTTGGACACGAAAACGCAATGGGAGCGTTTGCAAATTCAGACAAGTCACATCTTTACGTTGGATATGGTTAAGATATACCCCACAATCTATTGAAAAGACACTTTTTGAAGCCACCTTTTCTTGTGTCCAACCCGCTTTATAGAGCATGGCCTCCGGCGCACCTTCGTCACGGACGTAAGCCACATAATACAACGCCAGTTCGTCGGTAGCACCCAGTCCAGGGTCTTGGGTTTTCCAAGCCTCGATTTCACGAATAACCACTTCAAAATCGGCTTCACTTACCTCTTGAGAAGAGGTACTTGGCAGGGGTTTTAAGGTTGGGTTTGCGGTTGGGATCCCACTCGTGGTATCTGGCAATAACGGCGCATTTACGGAGATCGGACGTTCAGAATACGCTGGATAGCCGCGCTCAGAATCGGGCCGCGTGCTACGACACGCTGTCAAGAACAGCGGAATCAACAAAAGGATGAATAACCGAGACATGGGTTTTGGTTTCTGTACCCCATAAAATAAGGCCGGATGTTCCAAAAAAGAAGTGGGACTCCGGCCTTTCGTTTATGCACCACTATCGCTAAGTGCCGTAGCCATGAGGTATCCTTTAATAAATGGGTCAAGGTCTCCATCCATCACAGCTTGGATATTGGTACTTTTCATTTCGATGCGATGATCGTTTACCATCGTATAGGGTTGGAAGACGTATGAACGGATTTGGCTTCCCCATTCAATTTTCTTTTTTCCCTTTTCCAGTTGGTTTCTTGCCGCGTCTTGTATTTCCCGCTCCAGCAAATAGACACGGCTTTTAAGCATCATCATACATTTCTCGCGGTTTTGGAGCTGGCTGCGCTCCTCGGTACACTCCGCAACCACACGCTCTGCCCGTCCATCCGAGAGTTTGCCCGTCCAAATCAACCGCACGCCGGAAGAAACTTTATTGACGTTTTGGCCACCCTTCCCGCCGGATCGAAAAACTTGCATCTCGATATCGTCCGAATTTAGGGAGATTTCTATGGTATCATCCACTTCAGGAAAGACAAAGACCGAAGCGAAAGAGGTGTGTCGCCGCGCATTGGAGTCGAAGGGGGAAATCCTAACCAAACGATGAACGCCTGATTCCGCCTTGAGATAACCGAAAGCGGAAGGCCCCTCGAAGCGTAACGTACAGGACTTGATGCCAGCCACTTCGCCTTCTTGATATTCCAATGTATTTACAGTATAGCCCTTGCTTTCGCCCCAACGGATATACATCCGCATGAGCATTTCAGACCAATCTTGGGACTCTGTGCCCCCCGCACCGGAGTTGATGTTGAGAATCGCATTCCGGTGGTCGTCTGGCTCGGTTAACATGGAGCGGATTTCGGCATTTTCGAGCAACTCGGCGAGTGCCTTTTCTTCCACCTCCACTTCGGCAATCAATTCTGGATCGGGGTCTTCGGCCACCAACTCTGTCAAGGTCTCTACGTCTTCCAATTTACGATAGAGTTCGTCGTACATAACGACCCAACTTTTTTCGTCGGAGACCATTTTCTCGGTTTGTCGAGCGGCATCTGGATCATCCCAGAAGTCTGGCTCCAGCCGTTTTGCTTCTAACGTTCGGATTTTTTCTCTTCGATTTTCGAGGTCAAAGAGACCTCCCGAGTACTTCGGTTCGTACTCTCATCTCGTTTAGTAAAGCCATATTAGGTATATTTTGAATTTTGGTTTAGCTTTATAAAATACAACTCATTACATGAAGCCACTAAAAATAATTACCGATAAAACGCACATTCATCTATTTTTGTGGACACTACAACAACAAAGGTAGGTTGAAATAACAAAAGGAGATCCCAAAATGGAACCCCCTTTATTGGTTTAGTTACGCTCCGAGGCAGCATTATTCAAACGAAAGGCTGCTCCAGTATTTCCGAATGGTCATAAGACCACCACCAGCCACTAATAGCCAGATCACGCCAGACAGCCAATTCCCATAAAGGATAAAACCCGTTGCAAACAGCAAGCCGTAGATAGACATTAGGCCACCAACCGAGCAAAGCAGCCCAACACCAAAGTCATTTTTCACCCCGCTAATATCGTGACCAGCGGCGCGTGCTTTTTCTGCAATCGGCTCCCAACCCGGCCCGGAAGGCTTAATTTTGGTATAGAAAGAGATTAGTTTTTCGTCGGAAGTTGGCTTGCTCACCAAAGCCGTTATCACCCATGCAACAGAGGTAAACGCAACCGTCACAATGAGATGAGACCAATCCGGAACCATCGTTCCCAAAGCCGAAAATTTTAGGAGGAGCGCAACCACAAACGACACTACCATTGCCACAATCTCGGTCATGGCATTAATCCGCCACCAAAACCACCGGAGCAGATAAATCAATCCTGTTCCTGCGCCGATGAGCAAAATCAGATCAAACGCTTGGAGCGCATTTTCAAGAAAAAGTGCCATGGTGCAAGAAAGCACCATCAGCAATACGGTTGAGAGGCGGCCCACCCAAACCAATTCCTTATCCGTAGCATTTGGATTGATGAAGCGATGGTACAAGTCATTCACTAAAATGGAGGAGCCGTAATTGGTTTGTGAAGACATTGTGGACATATATGCCGCCGCCAACGAGGTCACGACCATTCCAATTAATCCCGCTGGCAGGAACGTCATCATGGCCGGATATGCGAGGTCATTCTTGATGATTTGCGGGTCTAAATGTGGGTATTTGGCGGCAATACTGGCAACATCTGGAAACACAATAAGCGAAGCAAAGGCCACCAATATCCAAGGCCACGGGCGTAGCGCATAGTGCATTCCTTGAAAAAGCAAGGTTGCCGTAACCGCATTTTTCTCATCCTTTGCCGAGAGCATCCGCTGTACCACGTAACTTCCACCACCGGGTTCTGCGCCCGGATAATACGATGCCCACCACTGTACAGCAACCGGGATGAGGAAAATGGTTAAGATTTCGCCCGCGCCAATGCTACTTGGGTCTGGAAGGAAGGTCATTTTGGGCACAACATTGGGGTGTGAAAGCAGGTTCGAGAGTCCACCAACTTCTGGGAGATTAACCAGATAAATAGCAGCAAACACCGAGCCTAACATGGCGATAACAAATTGAAACAAGTCCGTCAGTAAGACCCCCATTAACCCGCCCAATGCGGAATAGATCATGGTAATTGATGCTGCAATCAAAACCGTTTGGAGCGGCGTCCACCCCATCATGACCCCACCGATTTTAATGGCGGCAAGTGTTACGGTGGCCATCACAAAAACATTGAACAACAAACCCAAATATGCGGCACGGAACCCTCTTAAAAAGGCTGCTTCCGGCCCAGAGTACCTAAGTTCATAGAACTCTACATCGGTCATCACCCCAGATCGGCGCCAAAGTTTGGCATAGAGAAAAACCGTTAGCATACCCGTTAGGAGAAAGGCCCACCAAACCCAGTTCCCGAAAGCTCCTTGTGTTCGGACAATATCCGTTACAAGGTTTGGCGTATCGGTAGAAAAAGTAGTGGCAACCAGTGAAATGCCCAAAAGCCACCAACTCATATTCTGATCCGCCAGAAAAAACGCCTTATAGTTTTTACTGGCTTGGCGTGAAGACCAAACACCGATAAGCATTGAAAAGACGAAAAAGGCCACCATTATGGCCCAGTCAATTGAGGTAAACTGCATAGGGGACTGTTTTTAAGGTATTCTATTGTGTAGATTGCGGGAATACAAGCTACAAATTACTTCCCCAAACCACAAATAAAACTGAATATGGAAAACTCACGTCGTCATTTTTTGAAGCGAGGGGCTGCGGGTCTGGCCGCCACCACGTTAGGGCTTACAGGTTGTGCTGGCCCAATGCAAGCCGCAAGTGGGCTTAACCCTCAAGACCCGTCGGAACGTGCAAAAGCGATGACCAAGCCGCCTGTCATGCCCTTGGCCACAGCCCCAATTCCGGTGGTCAAAATGGGGTTTGTGGGTGTGGGAGGCATGGGAACCGTACACGTGCAAAACTTTCTGGCACTCGAAGGGGTGGAAGTAAAGGCTATTTGCGACATCAATGCGGCAAACGCCAAACGTTCCCACGACTTAGCGGTGGCCGCCGGACAAAAACCACCAACGCTCTATACCAACGGGCCACGCGACTTCGAGCGCATGATAGATACCGAAGACTTGGACTTGGTTTTTACCGCAACACCTTGGGAATGGCACGTTCCAGTGGCTTTATATGCCATGAAAAACGGCAAACACATTGCCAGTGAAGTCCCCTTTGCCTATAAAATAGATGATTGCTGGGCTTTGGTGGAGCACGCCGAAAAATTCGGAAAGCACTGCGTAATGATGGAGAATTGCAACTATGACCGCTTCGAACTGCTCATGTATAACCTGAAAATGAAAGGACTTTTGGGAGAAATCCTGCATGGCGAGTGTGGTTATCTGCATGATTTACGCGACATCAAATTCTCGGATGAAGGCGAGGGCTTGTGGCGGCGTGCCCATGCTTGGGAAAGAAACGGAAACCTATACCCCACACATGGCCTTGGCCCGATTGCCAACCTGATGGACATCAATCGCGGGGATCAATTGGATTATTTGGTTTCCATGAGCGGCCCATCACGCGGTTTACAAGAATGGGCAAAAGACCATTACCCAGAAGGCCATGCAAAGCGGAAAGAGACCTTCAAATTGGGTGATATTAATGTCTCGATGATCAAAACACACCGAGGGCGCACCATTTACCTTAGCCATGATACCAACTTACCACGTCCTTACAGCCGGATAAAACTGATACAAGGAACCAAAGGGATCTTACAAGGCCATCCAGACCGGGTATATATCGAGGGCAAAAGCGTAAATGCCCACCGTTGGGACGAAGCAAAAACGTGGTATCCAGAATATGAACATCCGCTCTGGAAAAACGAAAAACTTTCCGGTAGCAAAACTGGACATGGTGGGATGGACTATATGGAAGACTACCGCTTAATCAAGTGCCTACAACAAGGACTGCCTACAGATATGAATGTTTATGATGCCGCCATGCACTCTGCCATCTGTGAATTGACGGAAATCTCGGTCGCAAACGGTAGCCAACCTATTAAAGTGCCGGACTTTACCCGTGGCCGCTGGAAGGAGTGGGCTGCGTGGGGATTGGTAGAATAACGCAAAACCCATTTTCCATCTCAAACTAAATTCACACCTCAACTATTTTGGTTTTTATGGCAAGGTAAAGCCCATAAAAACAAACTGACGAGGTACTTATTGATCAACCTAAAAACGTGTCATAATGTCTAAAAAAATATTTTCATTTCTTTTTCTGTGTATGGTCACGGTTGGCTTTGTGGCTGCCCAACCACGCGGAAAAGCCTTGTACCAAGCCATGACCTCAGGCGCACCAACGACCATGAGTGGCACTACAATGGTGCGGTGGCATCCTAAAGAAGCCGTGATGTTGGTTTACGAAAGTGGTCAACAAGGGAAAACCGAAACCGCACAATGGTACAAAGTAGATCCCGTAACAAAGTCGAAAACTTTGCTTTTTGACGAAGCCCAACGAACGGCCCTCCTGCGTCAATACAACGAACTGACCAAGCTCAATGTCAACACGTTGCCCTTTACACAAAGGCTACAGTTTACAAAAAGTGGTGAGGGCATCTTTTTCAATGCGGAAAAGAAAAACTTTGTCTTTGACCTCAAAAGCCAAAAACTCCGCGAACTAAAACACCCAGAGGTCAAAAAACAACCCGGAACAGATGGCTTAATGCGCAATATGGCCGGTAGCCAATTGTGGAACGGGGAATATTCTCCAGATTACAATTGGTTTGCTTATGTGGTGGATTATGACCTGTACGTGGCCGATACCCGTAATGGCAAAGCTTATCGCATCACCAATGATGGCAGCGAAAACATCTTTAATGGGCGTCCAAACTGGGTATATCCAGAAGAGTTTGACCAACAGACGGCCTATTGGTGGTCGCCTGACAGCAAAAAATTGGCGTTTTATCGCTCGGACGAAACAGCCGTTTGGAAATATCCGTTAGTGCGCGACAATAAACCCGAAGCCGAATTGGAATTGCAAAGCTACCCCAAAGCAGGTGAGCCAAACCCAACCGTCAAATTATTTATCGCCGAAATCCCAACGGGAAAAAAGATTGAATTGGCCACCAATAGCACCGCTGACAATTATTTTGTTCGCCCAACATGGACGTTAGACAGCAAAGAACTGACTTTCCAGCGTGTTAATCGCCAACAAAATGTGGTGGAACTTTTGGCCGCAGATGCAAAGAAAGGCGCTATCCGAACCATCCTCACCGAGCAAGAACCTTATTTTGTGAACCTGCAAGACGATTATTTCCAGTTCGAGGATGGTAAAGGCTTCCTCTGGAGTTCGGAACGCAGTGGATACCGACAACTTTATACCTACGACTGGAAAGGAAACCTCCTCAAAACCCTAACGAGTGGCACAAAACCCGTACAAAACGTAGTGCGTGTGGATGAAAAAGGGGGATGGGTCTATTATTTGGTGAATGACAATATGGGCATGGAAACAACCTTTATGCGCACCAAATTAGATCGTAATGGACCAGTACAAGTCCTGACAACTGTGCCCGGAAGCCATAGCATTTCTATGGATCAAACGGCGACTTTTTATACTGACACCTTCTCCAATTTCAGCACACCAACCACCTCCAATTTGCACAACGCAGATGGAGCACTGATCGAAAATCGAGCCACCTCCAAAACCGATAAAGTGGATGCTTGGAAACTCGAAAAGCCCGAATTGGTGGTCGTAAAAGCAGCCGATAATTCCACCGATCTTCCGGGGATTTTATACCGTCCCGCAGGATATAATCCCGCAAAAAAATACCCACTCGTGGTAAGTGTGTATGGTGGCCCGCACTCCAAGGCCATCCGTAACAGCTACAACATGGCGAGTAACCTTCAAGCATTGGCACAGTTGGGCTACATCGTCTGGCATGTGGATAACCGAGGGCTGGTTGGTCGCGGCAAAGATTTTGAAACCGCAACCTACCGCAAATTGGGCATTGTGGACTTAGACGACCAAACGGCGGCCATCAAACAAATTTGCGCCAAATTCAGCTTCATAGACTGTACCCGAGTAGGTATCTATGGCCATTCTTATGGCGGCTATATGAGCGCCTTGGCTGTACTCCGCGAACCAGAGGTGTATCATGTGGCCGTAGCAGGTGCTCCCGTTACCGACTGGCGCAACTACGATACCATCTATACCGAACGGTACATGTTTACCCCACAAGAAAACAAAAAAGGCTATGACGATGGTTCTACAATGGCCTATGCAAAAAACCTAAAGGGCAAACTCCTCTTGGTGCATGGAACCATTGACAACAATGTTCATCCCGGAAACACCATGCAACTGATTGAAGCATTGGTCAAAGAAGGCAAAAAATTTGACCTGATGATGTACCCACTCAATCGGCACGGAATTGGGGACGCTTCCGGAAGACATTATAACAACTTGCGCCTCGATTATTTTGAGCAGCACCTCAAGCCCGAACCCGTAGAATAAGCTCTTGACCATTGATCATGGATTCTTGTTTTAAACATTGTATTTTAAACCTTTATCCAAAACAAGAATACCTCATTTAACTATATAACGTGCTTAACGGCCTTCGATTTTCCATCTTTGCGAACAACAGCTCTTCTCTTGGAAGGGCTGTTTTGGGTTATGTGCAAGCATCACCTAAATTTTACAAGTCCTATTTTTACACGCACTAACGCATACATGCACACGAATTTCAAATTATTATTGTACCTTTGTTTCTTCTTTCCTTCAATCCAGAAAACCATGAAAACATTTTCTTTAAACCATGCTCTCCTTGCCGTTTTGGTGTTGGCCCTCGGTGCTTGCTCGCCCAAAAACCATACCATGACCCGCTCTGGAACGGCGGCTGGAACCATTCTCAAAATCGAAAACGGACAAACCACCACCACCCCCATGTATGTGCCTTATCGCCTCACCAGCGATCTGGTGGAGGGTCTGTCCCCAAAAAACAAACAACTTGTAGGCTTACTCATCGAGGCGGCCCAAGTCATGGACGACATCTTCTGGCAGCAAAGTTACGGTGATCCAACCGATTTAGCGAAACACAAAGACCCTGCAATTCAAGCATATATTCGGGTAAATTATGGGCCTTGGGATTTTTTGAATGCCAATACGCCATTTATCGAGGGCGTGGGGCAGAAACCAGAGGGCGCTAATTTCTATCCCAAAGACATGACCAAGGCCGAGTTTGAGGCCGCAGCAGCAAACAACCCCGCCTTAAAAGATACCTACACCATGGTTCGTCGGGATGCCGCCGGAAAACTTGTTGCCATTCCCTTTAGCACCTACTTTAAACCGCAAATGGAGCGGGCAGCAGCAAAATTACGGGCAGCAGCAGCTTTAGCAGAAGATGCAGGGCTAAAAAAATACCTCGAACTTCGTGCAGAAGCCCTGCTCACCAACCAATATCAACCCAGTGATTTTGCTTGGATGGACATGAAAACAAGCCCCATTGACGTCGTTATCGGCCCAATAGAGACGTATGAAGATGGCTTATTTGGGTATAAGGCCGGAGCCGAAGCCTATGTTTTACTGAAAGACATCGCATGGAGCGAGCGCCTTTCGAGGTACGCCGCACTTTTACCGAGTCTTCAACGTGGGCTACCCGTAGCCGAGGCTTACAAAGCAGAAATGCCCGGAACCGACTCCGACTTAAATGCCTATGATGTGGTTTTTGTTACGGGAGATGCCAATTCCGGATCCAAAACCATCGCCATAAATCTACCTAACGACGAAGAAGTACAACTCAAAAAAGGAACACGCCGCCTACAACTCAAGAACGCCATGAAGGCCAAATTTGACAAAATGATGTTGCCTATTTCGGACTTGCTCATTGCCCCCGATCAAAAAAAGCATGTTACCTTCGATGCGTTTTTTGCCACCACCATGTTCCATGAAGTTGCACATGGCTTGGGCATCAAAAACACCATCAACGGAAAAGGAACCGTTCGTGGTGCGCTAAAAGAACAAGCCTCTTGGCTCGAAGAAGGTAAAGCAGATATTCTTGGCCTCTATATGATTCAAAGAATGGTAGCATCTGGCGAATTAAAAAATGTGGATCTGAAAGATTATTACGTCACTTTTTGTGCCAGTATTTTTAGAAGTATCCGCTTTGGAACAGGTAGCGCACACGGAAAAGCCAATCTGGTTCGGTTTAATTATTTCCAAGAACGCGGTGTCTTTAACCGAGACGCTGCCACAGGAACGTATCGCGTGGACTACGACAAACTCCGGAGTGCCGTGGACAGTTTGTCCGACCTTATCCTGCGCTTGCAAGGTGATGGCAACTACGAGGGCGTTGTTGCACTGTGGAGCGATAAAGGCAAAGTGGGCAACGAACTAAAAGCAGATCTCGATCGTCTTGCTAATGCTAAAATTCCCGTGGACATTGTTTTTGAACAAGGGAAAAGCATCCTTGGGCTTTAAAAACCTACAATCCACAACACGGAAGAAGACGAATCGTAAGGTATGCAGACTTTCTGTATCCATTATGCGGGTGCGGAAATCTCCTTGATGTCCGAATGCTTCGAAAAATCATCGCCTAAACAAAAAAGAGTTGTAATTTTATTGAGCCAGCCCTTAACCTTTAAAAATAGACTTTTTGTGACTGTTTTTATTGGGTTTAAAGGAAATTATGTTTATGGTGTGTGTTTTTTACCAGAATAATATATTTTCTATTTTTCCAACACTTTAGGTCGTTCTATAGGACGCTCTGTGACATCAATTAGAAGGACTTCTTCCATCTTTAAGGCTAATCCTTCTGCGTCTCGTGCCGGAAGCACCCCTTCAAGCGCTAATACTTGCCTTAGTAATCAAAAAAATTAAGCCCATTAAATCCCATGTTGGATCGTTTTGAGGTAAAATAAAACAAAAAATAAACGTATTTCAGGGCTATCCAAAATCTCAACGGAAGGTAACGTTGTGTCGTAAGAAGGTAACGTTGTGTCGTGTTCAGCCTTTGTGTAAGACGGAAATGAAGTCCTGATTTGAGACTTTATTTGTTCAAATTCACAAAGAAGCATTAGAAAATCTGTCTCATTTACACCTGTTGACGCTAAGAAGTCACGATCTGTTTTGACATTTAAATATGTCGAAAAATATTTCATCGTTTTATATAGATTATTATTGAGGGAAATACACACTTAAACCATTGTAATTATTGCACTTATCCCAACACAACAAGCCTAATTTAAATCGGTCAAAATTACCTTTTCCATTAAGTTAATCGGCCTGTTCATGGGCAAAAAATGGCTCTTTTGGTTTTTTGCGTTTGACTTGTGGTGCGGCAAAAACCAAATATGCCTATTTGTGGGTCGGCTTTTTCAGCATGTTGCATAACGGTTGACGCTTGGCGATGGTGTCGGATTTTTAGCACAAAACTTCATTAGATGCAAAAAACTTGAATTTAGCACTGCACTGTCATAGAAGCACGAACGCCCCGCTTTTGCAAAACCGCTGTTAGCTGCTGCCCTTCTTGTCTGTCGTGGGTTTCGCTGTCTTTGGTGCGGTGGGACAGACACACTCTTTGCCAAGTTTTGGTCTGTGTGTTGGCTTGTGCGACTTGGCAATGTGTGTGGCTGTGAAGCGTTGGCTTTGGTGTCATTTTATGCTGTTTCAATAATTTTAATTTCTTCTTCCGTCAACTCGTAAAGTTGGTAAACTAATGTGTCAATTTTGTTTTCCAAGTCTGTCGTGTCGGCTGAAAGGTCTTGCGATTTTTTAGCTAAGATTTGGTCAACAAGCGTTTCAATTTTTTCTTGTGTTGAATTATCTGCCAATTTAATTGGTAACTGGTCTAAATGCATTGCTTTTACTTCTGCAAGTGCTTCGCCTTTTTCGGGATTTATTGTCCAATAGATAAAGTCAAACAATTTTGAATTGAGCAAAGCAAGAATGAACTTCAACTTATAATCAGCCTTGTCGGAAAGTAAAATGTGTGTATTGTTTCTCATTACAAAGCCTTTTTGAATAATTGTTGCTATCAATTTGTCACTCGTTTGTCGAACAATTATTTTCTCGTCTTTCTCAAATATCTCAGCATCTCTTGGAGCTGCTAACCAAGGTCCATAACTAATGTAATTGTCTTTATTCCATTTTAATGTATATCTATGAAAATCACTACCGCCAATTAAAGGAACAAATGTGTCATCTACTTTGGTGCTTTTAGTGAATGGTTTTTCAGATAATGTAACTTTCGTCTGCTTGGGATTTCCTTTGCCAACTTCATATGGTTTAACACCATTTTTAATTGACATAATATTCTTTAATTGTTCTGTCTCAGACTGAATTTTATGAATTAAATTGTATTGATTTTCTGTTAGGTGTGAGTTAATGATATTTTGAGATATGAGAGTTGAAACAGAAATTTGATTTGATTTCAATTGCTTATCAGCTTCATTAATGTTCAATGATATTTTTTTGTTTTCATTCTTGTCATAAAATACAATATCGCAATCAACCACAGCTTCGTCAAATACGGGATTTAAAAAAGTGTCAATTTTGTATAAGCCAAATTTGTTCAAGCTATCTTTTCTGAAATCGTATGCAATGTTTATCAGTCTCCAAGTATTTGGAATAATGTAACTCAAAATACTGTCAGGTTTTCCTAAGCAAAGTCCTAAGACTATAAAACTAATGTAGCTGTCTTGAAGAATACCTGAATTGCCTGCTGGATAGTTGCTTTTTAAAATATTTATTGTTGAATTGTCAAGTTTAACCCCATAAGGTGGATTTCCAATAATACAATCAAAGCCCACAAAATCGCCATCATCATTCAGCACTTCGGGAAATTCAAAACGCCATTCAAAAGCATTTTCAAAAATCTTGTTGGCTTTTATTTCTTCAATTTCGTTTTCAAGTTTTTTCGTTTCTTCTGTCAGTTGCGTTACTTTCTTGTTCCAATCGGCTTTTTCCTTTTTGCTCATTTCAAAAAGTTGCCCCTGATTGGTCATTTGATACAAGTCGCCTGAAAGTTTGCGTAGCTTCTTTACTTTAGGGTCATTCAATGAAATTTCGCTTCTGAAATCCGATTTTATGTCGGCAATCAGTCGTTCCATTTCTCTTTTCTGTTCCTTGCTTTCAGCGTTTCGGTAAGTGTCAACGGCTATTCGGTAGCTGTCAATTGTCCACTTGCTTTTTTTCAAGGCTTGTTTCAAGTCTGCATCAATCGCAAAACGACTTACCAAAGAGTTTCCGCATTTTATGTTGATGTCAATATTTGGAAGCGTTTCAAGTTCTGTGCTGTTTTTGTAATAAGCATTTTTCAAAAGCTCAATCCACAAACGCAAGCGGCAAATTTTTACAGAATTGGAATTGATGTCCACACCGAAAAGGCAATTTTCAATAATGGTTTGCTTTTCGTGGAAAAGCGTTTCTTGTATTCGCTGACTTTCTTTATTTGTTGGGTTATATTCAAAAAGTTCACCTTCTTCATCTGTTACAATCAGTTCATCATTTACAACTTCAACTTGATATTCTTTTAATCGTTTGCCTGTGCGGTCTTGCAGAATTTTCAAGTCATTTTTAACGGCAATTATTTCATTGAGTGCGGAAACTAAAAAGTGTCCAGAACCAACGGCGGGGTCGCAAATTTTAATACTATTTACTATCTCGTTTGCTTCCTTTCGGTCTTCTATTTTATCATAAAGTTCTTCAAGGTTATTACAGTTCCATTTTTTGGTTTCGTTGAATTTCTGCACCACCGCTTTGCGAATGGTTTCACGGCACATATACATAGTGATGAAGCCTGGTGTGAAAAACGAACCATCTTTGTAGCCGTTTATTTTCTCGAAAATCAATCCAAGAACCGAAGCATTGATTAGGGTTTTGTTGTCTTCCTGAATTGCTGAACCGCCCTCTGCACCAAAGTCGTACGCATCTAAAAACTCAAACAAGTATTGAAGTGTGGAAAGTTTGCCAAAACGCTTTTTGCCTTGCTGGTCTTTAAGTACAGTTTGCGAAAAAATCGGAATTGCTTTATCATCTTTTAAATTGCTGATGAACAAAGTTACTTGCTCAATGTCGGTCGGCTCGAAAAGCGATGAATTGAGATAGGGCGTTTTTTCAAACGCCTTTTTTACATCTTCGTTTCGCTCGTCATACTTGCGTGCCAATACCTGAAAAAATAAACTGTTCAGGTCGTCATAGTTCTTGATTTTGCCAAGATTGAGAAACGAAAATGATTTGTCGCCTTTGTGATACGTGATGAGTTGGGCTTCCAACAACTTCAAAAACAAAATGCGGTTTATCCAAGTGATGGAAAGCTCAAGAGCAACATTAAAAAGTCTTTCCTGTTGTGTGTTTCCAAATTGGTTTGGCTTTTCAAGTCGGCTAAGTTTATCTAAGCTGTCAAGCTGAATGATGGCATCTTCAAGGATTGTTCCTGTGTGTCGTTCACCTGTTTTGTTTCGTTCAATTAGTTTTTTGCTTCCTTCTTTGGTTTCAGTCAATCCGATAATGTGCAACAACTCGCTGTAAAAGCGTTTGTCAAGGCTGTTGCTGTCGTTGGTGAACGGAAGTTTTAAAAGATGCTCTGGCGAAAGCAATTTGAATAAAGCAATTAGCGAATTGTCGTCTGCTTTGTCGGTATTGCGTAACGGTTTTTGAAAGTCCTGAATGTTGAAGTAGGTAAATTCAATTTCAGAAGTGATGTTGTCAATAAATGGCTCTGCTATCTCTTTGTAAAATACGTCTGTTGTTTTCTTGCTTGCTTCGAAATTCTCAAATTGTTTTACAAATGATTTGTTTTGAGCAAAAAGTCTTTCAAATAAATGCTCGTCAAAAATGAACCACTCGTTTATGTTGGTCGCCACCAAATGTTTTACTTCAAGATTTTTATGCGTAATTCTCTCTCGTAAGTAATACAAAACCAATTCCTGAAACGCTTTTGCGTTCAGTTTTTTGGTTGTAATCATTTCGGCTTTGTTAGTCGGCTTTTTTGCTTCGAGAATGACACCAACTGTCGAGCTTGCAGCTTGTCCGTTGTGAATAACAAGGTCGTTTCGACCTTTGGTATTTATAAAATGGTTCGGGTCGTAATATGTTTTCTTTAAAAAGTCCGACACTAAGTTTTTATGAAACTCTTCGCTTTCTGTGTCATTTGTCCTGTCGAGTAAAGTAATAAGATTGGTCTTGAAACCTTCAATTTCAGTCCTGTTCGGTTTTACTTTTAAAAAGGCTTTGTTCAGTGCCTTTCTCGGTTTCAATTCTTTTAAATTGTTCACTGTTTCTTTTGTTTTTTATTTGTGTTTACGAATCCGCAAGCGGATTTCATCTACAATTTTATATTCTTTTTTCAGTCGGTTAAGATAAGTTTTTCGGTCGGAACGGTGTCAGAGCGTTGGCAAAAAAATGGCTCTTTTGGTTTTTTGAGCGTTGGCTCGTGTGTCGGAAAAAACCAAATGTGCCATTTTGCGGGTGGGCTTTTTTGTCGTCTGTCTGTTCGTTAATTTTTGCACTGTTGTCTGTTCTTTAGGGTTGCAGCTAACATCTGTAATGCCGCAATATTGCGGCAATATCCTTATTGTCTTTAGGTCGGTTAACTGATCCGTGGGCTTACAAACTTGGCAATAGCCCGCTCGGTGAATGGGTATTGAACTCGATGGTCTAGGTTCGCTTAAGACCTAAGAGGACTTGTAATATACCGTAATTCCATATGTTGGGCTAACAAATGTATGGCAAATGAGTGTCTTAACGTATGTACAGTAGTATAAGGATTTACGCCAGATTTGTCAACGGCTTTCCACAGGATCAATGGTTTGCCCAAAAGTAATAAGGTTATGGTCTGGGTCTAAAATAGAGAACTCTTTCTGTCCCCATGGTTTTAGGCTCAGCTTTCCATTTGGATGAATAGGGGTATTCCGTTCAAGAAAAGATTGATACAATGTGTCTATTTGATCTGTTCGGATGTAAATTTGGCCATAGTTCTCGAATGGGTTAAGATTTTCAAACAAGAAGAAATGTAGCTGGATTAAATCTTTTTCCAACATCAGATAATACCCATAATCCGCAGAACCTATTTCTTGGAAATCTAACATCTGAACATAGAAATTCCGTGTTAGATTTTTATTTCGCATCGGTAATTTGGGATGAACATCCTTTAGCATTAGACAATAAAGTTTTGAAGTTATTTGGATATTAAGCGCTCCAAAACACCTTTTCGTTTTACAATATTTTTATAATCCCATTGGATTTCTATTGATTTTCCCAACCAGCACTGTAAGGCACCGCGATCCACCTCTTCAACACTCGAATATCGCATTTCTGCGGCCTTGAACTTGCCCTCCTTCTGTAAGGCTGGTTCGTCGAAGGACTGGCCGCTCCAGAATAAGAGGCGAATCCCTGATTTGAGACGGCTATACCCCACAATTGGATTTCCCTCTAAGAACCAAACGGGGTGGCCATGCCAAATTTTTGCGGAAGCATTGGGTAAGCCACTACAAATTTCTTCAAAAAGCACTCTGCAAAGAACTTGGTCATTTTCGTTGAGTCCTTCATGATAAGCTGCAATTTCTGGATAAGAGGGCAACATGGCCGTTAAGGGTTTAGAAACGAATAGCGATTAAAAATTGTTCGATGTCACGCACCAAAGCCGCTTTTAGGCTTGCACGGCCTGCATCACGAAGATCGTTGTGCCGTGTATTTTTGAGCCAAATAACCTGCGTTCCGAACTGTGCGGCCTCTTCCGCGCTGGGGAGAACGCCCTTATCTGCCTCAAACTCATCTGCTCGAAAAGACAATACAGGTGGATGTACTTGGCGCGGAATGGGAAACCTGCGATGGTCGAATGTAATTACAGCGTTTATTTCACTCGGAAATTTCTGGGCATAGTGCAACGAAATATCCCCTCCGTTTGAGTGCCCAAGCAAAAGCCACTTTGCTGTTTTGGTTTTTGGAAAGCGGGTATTGAGATAAGCCCGAACAAATTTTAGATTCTTGACACCACGTTCCCAAACAGGCATCCGTGCCGAATAAATGTCCCCCGAGCTTGCTATTGGTGGGTCTTCGGGTTGCTCGTGTTGAATCCCAACCACCAGAACCCCTTTTCGGGTTAAGGCCCGTGCAAGAAACGTATATTCCGTATTACTGCCATTGTACCCCACACTCAGGAGTGCAACTTTTGTATAGGCATTTTCAGCAAGGCCCACCGGAGGGTAGATTTCTATCGGGATTGCACGATTTTGCTCGTCATCCATTAATTCAACGCTTTCTTCGTTCTCACAGGGGTACTTTGTGGGTAACGCGGCACAACCCATGGCATACAGCATGAGAAAAACGAAAAAGAAATACCTCATTTCCCTTCTAATTCGGCAGCTTTTTTAAGAAAATAATCGGCGCGGAGCGGTTGTAGTTTTGCCAAACGCTGATACACCGAGATGGCCGCGCTAAATTGTTTTTGGGTTGTGAAGATGCGTGCAAGGGTTTCCGACACCATGTCTTCTGTGTCTGTTTCCTCGTCTTCGAGTGGCGAACTTTCGATTGCCTCTGGATTTGGGACGATCCGGGGCGCTTGCTCCAATTGCGCAATGAGGTCGTCAATATTTTCAAAGACCGTATCTATTTGCGTTTGTGGGCTCAAGCGTGGCGGCTCGATGTACTGGAATGTTTCTTTAAGCGTATGCCAAGAAACTTCGGGATAATTTGGGGCAGTGGTTTGTGGTTCAGCCCATTCAAAATCAACGTTCACTTCCACAATAGGTGTTTCGAGTAAGGGTTTAGAGGGAGGGATTGCTATCTGTTTGCCTATTTTATCTTCATTTTTTTGGTGTGTAACCATTGCTATTCCAACAGAAGCTACCATTTGTTCGGGCAAAATCGTTTGTGCGGGCAAGGGAGGTGGCTTAGGGACAACCACTTTGTGGTGTGGTAGTGGCGGCGGGATAATTTTTTGAGTTACGGGGAGGTTCAGGGGTTGTGGCCGCTCAAAATTCGGATTAAAGTCTCCTTGTTTGGTATTTGCGGGAGGATCGGCACGTTTTACAGGACGCGGTGGGAGCAAGCGGTCTATTTGTCGGCGAATGAAGGTGCTATTCGGAACCAAGAACCAAGCATGTTGCCACGCATTCAGCGCCTCATCCGTTCGTCCGAGTTTTTCTGCCGTTTCCGCAAGAAGGATAAAAAGTGGTGCGTGTGCGGGAAACGACCTTGACGCCTCGCGCAATAGTTTCAGGGCATCCTCTAATCTCCCCTGATCTATAAAACGGTGGATATTATTCAGACGTTGGGTAAGCATATACCTTTACTGATTCTCCCGTTGTCTTGACCAAAGCGGTTGGAAAACAGGATGCGGAAGAAGAAATTGCCATATGTTTAGACCGCGCCTGCTTTACGTGCTGTCCAAAACTGTTGCAAGTTATAACCACTCACCAAAGCAAATCCGGCGGCAAACATTGCTTGAAATGGAACCGCCGCCCATTCCCCAATGTAGATGGTCATGATTACTCCGGCAATACAATATAAGGCAGCAAATGCCTCTAACCAGACTACGGGGGAAATCTTTTTGTTGGAATACTTGTTTTTGGAGGTAATGGCTGCTTGCACGTTTGTGGCTTTATCGCTCAGTTTCGGTGTACGCACAAACTCGGTTTTTTTTCCACGAAAAGCTTGCAAAACAGCGCGGGTATTGTTAATAGAAAGCCCCATACTGCCTGCCATAAAGCCGGGTAATACCAAAAGTCGTCTGGCCCAATTGGGGTACAAGGCGCGTTGCGCAAAAATCTGGGTTAGTACAACGCCCGCAAAGGCCAAAAACCCAAGACCCAAGACGGCAAAATAGGCATCTCCTGGCCCCATCCCCATCCACCGAAGTACCAAAAGCGGTACGTGGATAAGGGCAACCATCACCACAAAGGGAAAAACGATAAAATTGGTGATGTGGAATGTGCCTTCAATTTTGACTTTGAGTGGCTGTTTTGCATTCCAAAGCATCTTAAGCAATTTGAAAGACGTTTCGGCAGCGCCCTTTGTCCAACGGAATTGTTGGGTACGCAAAGCCGCCATATCAACCGGAAGTTCGGCAGGTACTTCTACCTCGTTCAAGTATTTAAACTTCCAACCCTTCATTTGTGCGCGATAGCTCAGGTCAAGGTCTTCCGTTAGGGTATCACTTTCCCATCCTCCGGCATCTTCGATACATTCCCGTCGCCAAATGCCCGCCGTGCCATTAAAGTTCATAAAGCATCCGGTGGTATTCCGTACATATTGCTCAATGGCAAAATGCACGTCCAAACTCGCGGCCTGAATACGGGTGAGGTAGGAGGCATCGCCATTAATGTGCCCCCAACGGCTTTGCACCAAGCCCACCTTTGGATCCTCTAAAAAGTGTGGAACCAAGCGGCGTAGGTATTCGGGAGCGGGCGTAAAATCGGCGTCGAAAATACAAATGAGGTCTCCTTTTGCAAACGTCATGGCATTTTGCAAGGCACCAGCTTTGTAGCCTGTTCGGTCAGTACGATGCACATGGATGATGTCTAAGCCCCGCTTTTGCCAATACTCCACCCGCTTTTCAACAATGTCCTTGGTATCATCCGTAGAGTCGTCCAAAACCTGAATTTCCAATTTGTTACGCGGATAATCCAGCTCAGCACAAATGTCAATAATGCGCTCCGCCACATAAGATTCATTAAACATGGGCAATTGGACGGTGACAATAGGCCAAGAAGCGTTAGGGGTTGCAAGGTCGTCCGGATCAGGCACAGGGCCATCAATTAAACGGCTTTTGCGTGCAAAACCTACGGCAAGGCCAAGCAAATTAAGGCCATAAATTATGATAACGGCCATTGAGGTGGCGTATAATGTGGCTACAATGGTAGGCCAAGGAAGACTGCTCATGTATGATGCAGGTTGGGTTTGGGGTGAATCCGCATTGGAAGTTACCAATCGGATGTAGCGGCTGTAAATATATCGTTTGCGATGTTTTCAAGCACTTCTTTCGCAGTCTGGTATTCTGTTTTTCGACTGTCGTTTGGGTCATATTCTACCGACTGCGAGAAGTCTCGCCGGAAAATTTCTTTTTGGTCTAATTGGTTTGTGTAAGTTGCGGTTACGGATAAACTTACGCGGTTTCGGGTGGCTTGCTCGGCACTGGAAACCGCCCCGGGTTGGTTGGTGTATTGCCGAATGGTGCATACCACCACCACATCGGCATCAAAATCGTTTTGCATTAATCGGAGGCGGGTTTGCCGAACGAATTTATTGATCAACGCATTGCTGAGTACATCCCCTAATGCGGGTTGACCGCTATTGCTCTGGTCTTCGATAGTTGGAATCGCGATGGTTTTTATTTTTTCGTCTATAGAAGTACCCGATAGGCTATAATACCCACATCCGGCCGTCAAAACCATACTCCCAAGCAACAGCAAGGCATTAAAAATACGGCCACTTAGAGGCTTCATTTGGATTTTGATTAAAAGATTCATCACACATGGCGTGGTGGGAGGTTTTCCTCGGTCTCTTCTTGTAATGCAGGGATACCCAATTCACTAATTTTCCGGTAGAGGGTGCGTTCACTGATTCCCAATGCCTTTGCCGTTAAGCGACGGTTTCCCTCAAAGCGGTGTAAACCTTCGCGGATCAGTCGTTCCTCCATTTCTTGGAAGGTTGGAAGGTTTTCAAAAACGAGGGCTTCTTGAGATTTCAGGTCTTCGTCTTGAATTTCAGCTTCTTCGATGGCCTCCGGAACAACAGATGCGGGGAAAGATACCGTCTCTGGCAGGCGGTTTGTAAACTCTTTTGTGCCCCGATTTTGCACCTCCGGCCACTGCAAATTGGTGGCGCGCGGTGGTAATAGGTTTCCTCCAGGGGTCTCGGCAGGATAGACCCACTGTACGTCTTCGTCCAAGGGTTGAGGCGCAATACTGGCATATCGTGCAACACCTTCCTTCGTGGCAAGTGCGTGCAAGGCTGCTTTTACGTCGCGCATGTCCAATTTGATTTCCAAAAGGAGGCGGTAGAGCAATTCCGGGGTTTGACCAAAGCCTCCCTCGCTATGCGGATTGCCCGAAACCATAAGAGCTTGGTTGGCCGTTACGCCACGGAGAAAGGGCTGAAGGTCTCGTGCCGTGACGGTCTCGTGCTGGATTAATACGGTGGCTTGCTCTGCGGTATTGCGGAGTTCGCGGATGTTCCCCGGCCAACGATAATTTTCCAACAGGGCTTTCGCAGATTCGTCTATTTTTTTTCGTGGGGCATTGTACTGCTGCCCAAATCGGAAAAGAAAATGATCAAACAGCGGTAAAATATCTTCCTTACGGTCGCGAAGTGGTGGAACGTGTAACGTAACCGTGGAAAGACGATAATACAAATCTTCTCGAAAGCGCCCCGACCGGACTTCTTCGGCCAAATTGCGGTTTGTGGCTGCAACAATGCGCGTATTTACTTTTTGGGACTTCGAGGAGCCTACACGGCTAAACTGCCCCGACTCTAATACCCGTAGCAATCGTACTTGTGCAGGCATAGGCAATTCGCCAATTTCATCCAAAAAAATGGTACTATTGTCTGCTTCTTCAAAATATCCGGCCCTGCGCTCGGTTGCGCCGGTATAAGACCCTTTTTCGTGTCCAAACAACTCAGATTCGATTAAGCCTTCTGGAATTGCGCCGCAGTTCACCACCACCATTGGGCGATGTCTCCGCGAAGAAAGCCCATGTAATGCTTGTGCGATGAGTTCCTTACCAACGCCACTTTCTCCCTCGATCAATACCGTAATGTCGCTGGGGGCCACCATACGAACGCGGTCAATCAGTTGCCAAAATGCTACCGAATTTCCACGTAACCCGAATCGTTCTTGAAGCGCCTGTCTATCCATATTTACCCAACTTTTAAAGTTCTTATCCTATTTTATGTGATAAGGCTTGCTGTTTTTTTAAGTTAAGTGACACAATGGCAGAAAGTTTCCCTATTTAGGCGATCTTGTCATGAAAACGCATTTTGCTTCATACAATAAATCCCTTACACTTTGGGCATAAGGGATTTAACAACAGTATGATAGGTCTAAATTGCGCTTAGAGTGGGATGTTTCCGTGTTTTTTCTTCGGATTGTTCACCACTTTATTTTTCAGCATTTCCATACCAGCAATGAGCCGTTTACGGGTTTCTTCGGGTTTAATCACATCGTCCACAAAGCCCCGTTCTGCTGCAATGTAGGGATTGGCAAACTTTTCGCGATACTCTTGGATCAAGGTTTCGGCAGCCGCTTCTTTGTCTTCTGCCTCTGCAATTTGCTTCCGGAAAATGATCTCAACCGCACCTTTGGGGCCCATAACGGCAATTTCAGCGGTTGGCCATGCGAAGTTGAGGTCGCCGCGTATATGTTTGGAGTTCATCACGTCATAAGCACCGCCATATGCTTTACGGGTAATCACTGTAAGGCGCGGAACCGTGGCCTCGCAAAAGGCATACAACAACTTTGCACCATGCCGGATAATTCCGCGCCACTCCTGATCGGTTCCGGGCAAGAACCCCGGTACATCTTCAAAAACCACCAAGGGAATATTAAAGGCATCGCAGAACCGTACAAACCGTGCGCCCTTGTTGGAGGCATCAATGTCCAAAACCCCTGCCAAGACCGCTGGTTGGTTGGCCACAATCCCGATCGGGCGGCCATTTAAGCGGGCAAAACCAACCACAATATTGGCGGCAAAGTCTGGATGAATCTCAAAGAAATTACCGTCATCCACAATTTGTCGGATCAAATCCTTCATTTCGTAAGGCTTGTTCGGGTTTTCCGGCACAAAATCATTCAAGGCGGGGATCATCCGATCTGCTGGATCCGATGTTGGAAAAACGGGCGGCTGTTCTTCACAGTTTTGCGGGATAAACGAGAGCATTTCCCGAATCCGGAAAAGGCAATCCGCTTCGCTTTCGCAAGCAAGATGCGCCACCCCACTTTTGGAAGCATGGGTATCCGCACCGCCCAATTCCTCGGCGGTGACTTGCTCATTGGTTACGGTTTTGACCACATCTGGCCCAGTTACAAACATATAACTGGACTCTTTGACCATGAACACAAAGTCTGTGATGGCGGGGCTATACACCGCACCACCTGCGCATGGCCCTAAAATGGCCGAGATTTGCGGAATCACACCAGAAGAAAGGGTATTTAAGAGGAAAATATCCGCATATCCACCCAAAGACATCACACCCTCTTGAATCCGCGCACCACCAGAGTCGTTTAGGCCAATGACCGGAGCGCCATTGTCCATCGCCATTTTCATGATCTTTACAATCTTTTCGGCATGGGTTTCCGAGAGGGAGCCACCGAATACCGTAAAGTCTTGGCTAAACACATAAACAATGCGCCCATTAATGGTTCCGTAACCCGTTATAACGCCATCACCGTATGGCCGATCTTCTTCCATAGCGAAATCGCGGCTACGGTGACGGACAAACATGCCCATCTCCTGGAACGATCCCGGATCTAAAAGTAGGTCTATCCGTTCGCGTGCAGTCAGTTTGCCTTTCGCGTGTTGCTTTTCAATCCGCTTGACACCACCCCCCAACATTGCCTCGGCACGACGGGCTTCCAAGTCCTGAAAAATTGATGACATAATAGAAAAGGTTAATTCACAAAAAGAGCAGGGAAAGGGTACACCATGATACAGCGATTCGGCATCGCAACGCTTGAAGATTCGCTGATTTTGTTGAAAACGAAACAAGAAGATCGGGTTTTGTATCCGTGAAGTTGCTTCTTCTTCACAACACTTTATGTCCAAATAATCTTATCCATATCACGAAGAGATCCAAGGTTTGTAGAAAAACAAAACGGAAACCATCTACGAACCCAACAAGGTCGAACAAAACCCGCCCAACCATTTTCTATAAACGTTTGATGCCTTCTGCATCGGTGCTACCTTTTTCCTTGGGAAACCAATTTTTATTAAGATGTCGCCCCGCTGGGGCTGGGTCTCGATTGGTCATGGCTAAAGCCTAAGGTAGTGGCAGTTGCACGCTACCCCACGCTGAAGCATGGGTTTAAAATAATGCGAGAAAACATGTGGCAAAGCCGTTCGTCTGAATGGAGACATAAAGCAAGCAAAAACAATGACTAATAAAACAGCAACGTCGTCGGTTAGGGCAGAGGAATCAAAGCAAGAACTACGAATAATGCGATATTAACGCCGTCTTTTAGGGCAGAGTAGTAGGCTCCGAATAGCATTGGGCTTTAGCCCTGAAAGATCACACACCGTGTATGCCGTGTTTTGGAAATGGATTTCCATTTTGATGTTGCACTTGTCGTTCAATAAGTTTGGTAGCAGAACAAGATTTGATCGTCTATAGCTACATTAACCCATGACCCACGTTGAAAGCTCATAAAGCCACCTTATTGGCTTATCGGTCTGTAGTGCCCATTAAACCTTTTCAAGTGGCGTATCCTCCATATCTCAATCCTTCAATAAAAAACATTCGCATCTTATGAAATCCATTTCATCCTTCCAAACCTTTTCTATTGGTCTAAACGAGCAAAAGGCTTACAAAGGCGGTCTTAGTTTTGCCCCCTTAGACCCGATTCCAGCAGACGCTTCCCCAAGGTTGCAGAATCGTTTGGCGCAAATAGCTGAACGTTATACACAATTAACCGGAATTGCAGCCTCTTTGTGGACGGGAGACCCGCTGAATCCGCCGCCGCCACGGTTCGAACGAGTGATGAGCCGGATTGGTATGGTTGCAGATCGCTACAACACCCTTTTAGCACGAGCGTAATACAACAAGGGGCAGTCTCCAAAGAGCTGCCTTTTTTGTTGTTATTGTGGTATAGAAACTGAAAAACGGCTTGCACGAACGCACCAAAACGATTAGTTTAAAACCGTAAATCTTACAAAATGCAGCAACCTTTTAAACAACGTAAAAATGCATACCGTAGCCGATATCCTAAAACGTAAAGGTTCTAACGTATATTCCGTTTCTCCCGATACCCTGATTAAAGATGTTTTGTATCTGATGAACGAAAAAAATATTGGAGCTGTTGTGGTGATGGAGAAGGATCAATATTTGGGCATTTTTACCGAACGTGTTTATGCGCGCCGCGTCGTGATCAAGGGCAAGTCATCCAATAAAAACGTAGTCGGGGAAGTTATGGCAACTGATTTCCCAAGGGTAAGCAAACGGGATAAACTCAACCATTGTATGCAACTGATGACCACAAATAACCTACGCTATCTCCCTGTTTTTGAAGGAGATACTTTTTCCGGTATTATCTCCATTATAGACGTGGTACTAGAGGAATTAGAAATGCAAAGAGAATTGGTGGAACATATGCAAAATTACATTTCCGGTTAAAAAGGCCCTTTATAACAAAACTGGCTAATATCCATCTGGCTTTTAGTAGGGTGTAACCTTGGTATAAAGCGTTTCTTGGTGTTTTTCTTATCCAAAAGCGCCTTTTATGTAGCGCTGTGTAAGTTCGTGCTGTGGGCTACCAAAGAGTTCGCGGGTTGGTGCATATTCAATCAGTTCGCCGAGGTACATAAAGGCCGTAGCATCGGCTACCCGCTGGGCTTGTTGCATGTTGTGGGTGACAATAACAACAGCGTACTTTTCCCGAAGTTGGCGCATCAATTCCTCAATTTTCAAGGTGCTAATGGGGTCGAGGGCCGCACAAGGTTCATCCATTAAAACCAATTCCGGCTCAATGGCAATGGCACGCGCAATACAGAGCCTTTGTTGTTGACCGCCGGACAATTCAAGGGCGGGTCTTTCCAACCGATCGCCCACCTCGTCCCACAAGTAGCACGATTTTATGGCTTGTTCCACCCGTTCTCGGATTTCCTCTTTATTGCCCATTTTGTTGATTTTCAGCCCATATGCCACGTTTTCAAAAATGGATTTGGGAAACAAATTGGGTTTTTGGAATACCATGCCCACTTTTTTGCGAACCTCTACCACATCTATTTTCTGTCCCAAAATGGAGTGCCCATCCAGTAGAATCTCGCCCGTAACCTTGGCCTGTGGTGTGAGGTCGTGCATCCGATTGAGTGCCCGTAGGAGGGTGGACTTTCCGCATCCAGAAGGCCCAATGAGCGCTACAATATTTTGATCTGGGAAGGTAATGGAGACGTTTTTGAGAACTTGTTTTCCTCCAAAGGAAATATCCAAGTTGCGAACCACCAATTTCTCGGTCATATTCATTGTGTTTTTCAATCCAATTAGGCTGGGGATTGTGCTTGATAGCGGTATCTAATTTGTATGGCAATAAAGTTCAGCAGCGTAACCATGCCCAGAAGCGTCAGTGCAGTGCCATAGGCCAAAGGCCGTACTTCTTCTATCGCATGGTGTTGTGTTGCAAGAACATACAGATGGTAGGGCAAGGCCATAAAACTATCCCAGACCGTTCCGGGTAGATAACGCAAATAGTAAGCCACACCTGTAAAAAGAATGGGAGCTGTCTCGCCTGCAGCCCGCGACAAGCCAAGCATTACCCCAGTAGAAATGCCGGGGAGGGCTGGCGGCAAAACCACGCTTACGATGGCTTCCCACTGTGTTGCGCCCAAGGCCAAAGCGCCTTCTCGATAGGCTTTTGGAACGGTTTTCAGGGCTTCCTCCGTGGCGGTAATAATGTAGGGCAAACTCAAAAGACCAAGGGTTAAGCCGGCAGACAATACCGAAGTCCCAAACTGTAGTCCTTCCACAAACATGGCCACGCCAAATAAGCCATAAATGATGGACGGCACGCCCGCAAGGTTACGAATGGACGCCCGAATTAAGCGGCTTAGAAAATGATCGCGGGCGTATTCACTTAGATAAATGGCCGAAGCCACGCCAACAGGTACGGCAAAGAGGGCGGTAATCAAGGTGACAAAGGCCGTTCCAACCACCGTCGGAAAAATGCCACCCGCCGTCATGCCTTTTTGCGGAAAGGTAGTCCAAAATGCCCAACTCAGCGTATGACCACCTTTTACAAACAAGTCGGCAATCAGCCAAAAAATTAAAAGTACTACCGCCAAGGTGATCAGGCGTAAAACACCAAACCCGAATTGTTCAATCCATTTTGAGCGCGTCATGCTTGGTGTCGGAATTTTGCAGCCAAGTACTCGGCTGTCAGGTTAAACAAAAGGCTTATGATAAATAAGGTTCCTCCAATCGCAAATAGACTAAAGTAGTGCGTGGTTCCAAAGGGCACTTCACCCATTTCGATGGCCATTGTGGCAGTCATCGTACGGACGGAGTCAAACAAGCTATCGGGAACTTCAAGCGCATTTCCGGTGGCCATCAAGACGGTCATGGTTTCGCCAACAGCTCGACCAACACCCAAAACGCCTGCAGCCACAATACCAGACCCCGCAGCAGGAAGGGTTACACGAATCAAGGTTGTCCATTTATTGCTGCCGAGCGCATAGGATGCCTCCCGATAAGAGCGTGGAACAGCGCGTAGTGCGTCTTCGGCAACCGTCACTATAGAAGGCAGGGCCATAATCGCCAATAATATCGCGCCATTCAGTGCCGTAAAACCATTAGAAAGGGCAAAGGTTTTGGCCAAAAAAGGCCCAATCACCACGATGCCAATAAAGCCCACCACCACCGAAGGAATGCCCGCCAATAACTCGATAATAGGACGTACCACGCCTCGCATACTCGGCGACGCAACCTCCGAGAGATAAGCCGCTAAGGCAATCCCCACAGGAAAGGCAAGCAACATGGCCGCCACCGTCACCAACATGGTTCCCGCCAACATGCCACCAATTCCGAAAGAAGGTGCATTTAACGCACTTGGATTCCAAGTTGACGTAAAAAAGAATTGGAATACCGAAACCTCCTGAAACATCTGCAAGCCATTCCAAGCCAACAGTGCGAATATCCCCACCAAGACCACCACCGATAAAAAGGCCGCTGTCTTGACCAAGAACTTAAACAGCCGATTGACAAAGTGGCGTTTTTGGTTCTCAAAAAGATTGACTGGGCTTAAGTCCTTATTTCCCATGAACTGGTTGTGCTTTAGGGACGACATCTGCGCCGGGTGCAATGGCCAACAGACCTTCAACGGGAATGTAGCCGTTTTCCCGAATGATGGCTTGGCCTTTTTCGGAGCGCTCGAACCGGAGGAAGGACGCCAAAGCACCGCGTGCCGGGCCGTTCAGGAAATGATAAAGTGGACGTTTTAGCGGATATAAGCCACCCAAAACCGCTGTTTGATCTAAGGGAGACACTCCTTCACCAAAACCAATAGACAAGACCGATATACCGACTGTAGGCTTGTTGTTGTGCTGGACATAGCCCAAACTCACGTAACCAATCCCGCCAACGTCCTGTTTTACGGCTTCTACAATCTGGGCAGTCCCATTCATCCCCTTTACTTTGGGTGAATACTCGGCCTTCAAGACCTTCTCCCGCAAATAAACATACGTCCCAGAGTTACTTTGGCGCCCGTACAGCGAAATCTCACGATCTGGCCCACCCACTTCTTTCCAATTTTGAATTTCGCCGCGATAAATTCCCGAAATCTGATCCAAGGTTAGTGCTTTGATCCTGAGAGATGGATGAGTGATAAAGACCAATATATCCTCAGCAAAGACCACTGGAACCGGACGAATGCTTCGCGCTTTCGCCATCTCATGCTCTTTATTACTCATGTCGCGGGAGGAATTTGCAATATCGGTTTTGCCATTAAGCAAGGCCGCAATGCCAGATCCAGAGCCGCCGCCTTTCACGGAAACAGAAATCCGGTGTTCGTGGTGCATAAAAGACTCTGCCAAAGCCATTACCACTGCAACCTCGGAATCGGATCCCTTAATTTGAATTTGTTCGATGGTCTTGACCGGACGACAAGCGACGATTGCGCTTAATAAAAAAAGCAAGACTAAACTACGCATCATGATTGCCTCATTTGATTTTGGCGGATGATACGTCAGTTAAAGCCAAGAGAAATTAATGATAGATTATAAACTGGTGGATTTTAGATATAGTAATAATAAGGTTATACAGCGGTTATAAATCCATAACCTAATGTTTATGATTTGTTAATACAGCGCTGGAATGGGCCTCTTTTCATGAGCCGAGTTCTTCAGACGGCGCTAATTCGTTTTCCATAACCACGGAATTAAGCAAGATTTTTGAAACCGGACATGCACTGGCAATTTGCATCAAACGTTTTTGTTGTTCTTCGTCGAGCGCCGGATTAAATGAAAACCGACGAACAATGGTGGTCACTGGCCCGTTTTCCGTTTTCTCTTGGAAGAAATTAAGGCGCAACGAACTATTCTCGATGGGCCATCCTTTTCGCTCGGCATACATCCGCAAGGTAATGGAAATGCAACTACCCAAAGCGCTCAAAAGCAATTCATATGGATTGGGAGCGCTGTTCTGGCCACCCAATTTCAGGGGTTCATCTGCTGATAGCGTAAATGCCCCCGAAGTGATTTCCGTGCGATAGGGCACGTTTCCCGAAACCACCTTGACGTCTTCTTCTAAGATAAAGCGCTGCATGACGGTTAGAATTTTAGGTGTCGCACCGTTTGGGCGTTATTGATTAACTGTTTGAGGGAGTCAATCCCGATCCTGACATGTTCATCCACAAAATGTTTTGTGACCATTTTATCACTTTCTTCGGTTTTGATGCCTTCTGGGATCATCGGAACATCCGATACAAGGAGCAAAGCGCCCGTAGGCATCTGGTTTTTGAAACCTGCAACAAAAATGGTGGCCGTCTCCATGTCTATGGCCATTACCCGTAGTGAACGTAGATAGTTCTTAAAGTCTTCTTTGTGTTCCCAAACACGGCGATTGGTAGTGTAAACGGTTCCTGTCCAATAGTCCATCTCATGTTCCCGAATGGTCGTTGAAACGGCTTTTTGCAGGGCAAAGGCTGGAAGCGCTGGCACTTCGGCGGGTAAATAATCATTGCTCGTTCCTTCCCCGCGAATGGCCGCGATGGGCAAAATCAGGTCGCCCACTTTGGTTTTCTTGGGTTGTAGGCCACCACATTTGCCCAAAAACAAAACCGCTTTGGGGTTTATGGCCTCTAACAAGTCCATCATCGTTGCTGCATTGGGGCTTCCCATGCCAAAGTTGATGATGGTGATGCGGTCATGTGTTGCGGCCATCATCGGGCGATCCTCTCCATAAATCGGAACGCCGTGCCAGTCGGCAAACATCCGAACATAGTTCCCAAAATTGGTAAGCAGGATATGATCCCCAAACTTTTCCAAAGGCATTCCGGTATAGCGCGGCAACCAATTTTCTACGATGGCACGTTTTCGGGTTTTTTCCTCTATAAAATTAGGATCATCTTTAAACGCCGAAAAACGATCATCTAAAAAGGCTTCTTCAAATAGGTTCTTGGTATGTAAGGAGTGAGACATAACTCGAAAAGATTTTATTTGGGGGAATCTATTTTATGGTACGAGAGCAATTCGTTGGACTGCTTAAAGCGCCGAAGAAAGGTGGTGGACAGCATCACCGCCGCCGCAGCCAATCCCAAGATAAGGCCAATCCAAAGTCCTTTTTCGCGAAGTCCGACATAAAAAGCCAGCCATACGCCCGATGTAACGCCAATTCCCCAATACGCCCAGAACCCAATAATGGCGGGCGTGCGGGTATCTTTTAGTCCACGGAGTGCGCCAGAACTGGTGACTTGCACGGCATCGAACAATTGGAAGATGGCCGCCAAGGCCAATAACAAGGACGTAAGCGCCACAACTTCCGCATTTTTGGGATCATTCACATCTAAATAAAGCCGGATAATCCATTCTGGAATCAGTAAGAAAAGCAAGCCGATGCTCATCATCACAGCTGCCCCCATGACCATGCCCAAGATGCCTGCCCGTCGGGCTACCTCCGGATTTCCTTCGCCAATGGCTTGTCCCACCCGCGTGGTAGAGGCCATTGCAATCCCAACCGCTAACATAAAGGTAACGGAGGCAATATTAATCGCAATTTGGTGTGCGGCCAATGCCGTTTTGGAGATGCTACCCATCAAAATGGCCGTTGCGGCAAACAGCCCCACTTCTACCAAAAAGGCTAAACCAATGGGCGTACCAATGCGGATCACTTCTTTTAGATAGGAGGTGTCTGCTTGAAAAAAATGTCGAAAAAGATGAAGCTTCCGAAAACGCGGATTTAGATGCAAATACAGGAGCAAAGCCAATAACATCCAGACGTTAACCAATGTGGTGGCATAACCAGTTCCGGCCACGCCAAAAGCGGGTACTTGCAGCAAGCCCCAATCCGCACCAAACATCAAGGTCCAATTCGCTACAATATTAACCAAGATGCCAGAGATATTGACCAATAGCCCAATCTGTGGCATATTAACACTGTCCAACAAACTCCGAACCGCCACCAGCCAAAGGGAAGGAATAAACCCCCAAATAAGGGCTTTCAAGTATTGATCGGCATAGGCGATAACGACGGGTGATTGTCCGGTTGCATAAAGCAGGGGTGCGGTATAGTAGAGCAGCAACATACTGGGTAGCCCCAACACAAAGACCACCCAAAGCGCCATCCGGAGCGAGCGGCCCATAGCGTCTTCGTCTTTCGCCCCATAGGCTTGTGCCACCATTGGGCCAACGGCTAAAGCAAGCCCCAAACCAAAACACCAAATGGTTGAATAAGCAGCGACACCAAGCCCCACCCCAGCAATGGCATCCGAGCCAATCCGACCGCACATAACATTGTCTATGAAGGTGAGGGTGACTTGTGCCAATTGCGCCCCCGCCATCGGGAGTGCCAGTTTAAAGTGGGCCTTAATCTCGGAACGATGCCGAAAAAGTCCATGATGACGTAACAAAGTTTCCATACGGGTAAAGGGAAGCAGGCATGATACAGCAAATGTGCATAACCTTTCTTTCCCTCATCGGAAGTTCAAATTTTTGGCTGAATATGGCCATACCGCCCCAGAGCGCAAAGAATGGGGTAGGCCATGATTGCCTGCCTCTCCGGAAGGCAAGTCAGACTGTTCGTTTGTTGTATTGCCAAGAAGGGTCTGGCGAAAGAGTACTTACAACAAGCGCAATTCCCTACGGATTCAAAACCTTCTGAAACACCTCTGTCACCATGATTGGAGCCATAATGGGGCGATTGCGCTTCATGTCCACAAAACAAAGGGTAACACTTCCCGAAACCCGCACTTTGGGATCATTGCTTCCATATACCTCGTATGCAATCATCAGCCGCGTTGCAGGCATTTCATTTACCATTACCTTAATTTCGAGCAATTCATCGTATCGGCATGGGCGGTGATACCGTAAAGCGGCCTCTACCACCGGCATCATCACGCCAGCGTCTTCCAGATCGCGATAAACCAAGCCCGCATCACGCAAGGCATCGGTACGCGCTGCTTCAAAATAGTCAAGGTAGTGGGTATGGTAAACCACCCGCATGGGATCACATTCGCGGTATCTTACCCGATGTAAATAGGTATAAACGTACATCAAACTTCCTCAAAAGCACCCATTGCGTCAAAATTTGCAAGGCGTTGTGCCAAAAGTTCTTGTGCGGGCAATTTGCTTAATTCAGTCAAAGCATTTGCAATAGCATGGCCTGTAAATTTAAATGCGCCGGCAGGGTCGCGATGAGCGCCCCCCAAAGGTTCTTGAATCACCTCGTTGATGATATTCACCTTGATCAGGTCTGGCGCTGTAAGTTTTAAGGCGCGGGCCGCATCTTCTTTATGATCCCAAGATCGCCAAAGGATGGAGGAGCAACTTTCGGGCGAGATGACCGAGTACCATGCGTTTTCTAACATCAGGATTTTATCGCCCACACCGATGCCCAAGGCGCCACCGGAAGCCCCTTCTCCGATAACCACAACCACAATCGGGACGGGAAAACGTGCCATTTCTAAAAGGTTACGCGCAATGGCTTCGGCTTGACCTCTTTCCTCTGCCTCGATTCCCGGATATGCCCCCGGCGTATCCAAAAGGGTAATAATCGGTTTGTTGAACTTGGCGGCCATTCGCATTAATCGAAGGGCTTTGCGATAGCCTTCTGGATTGGGCATCCCAAAACGGCGGAATTTGCGGCTTTTGGTGTCTCGACCCTTTTGTTGACCGATGACCATCACGGTGCGGTCGCGGTCGCCATATTTACTGCCATTAAAGGTCGCAAAACCGCCTACAATCGCAGGATCGTCTGCAAAGAGGCGATCACCATGTAGTTCCGTGAAGTTGCGTGTCATGCCTTGAATAAAGTCTAAGGAGTACGGTCGGTCTGGATGACGTGCAATTTGTACCCGTTGCCAGCGGGTGAGGTTTTTATAGAGGTTTTGGCGTAGGTTTTGGATTTTCCCTTCCAAAGCAGCAATCGCATCGCCGAGGTCTGTTGCGGGGTCATCGGCATCAAATTGGCGCATTTCCAGCAAGCGCTTCTCCAATTCGATAATGGGCTTTTCAAAATCCAAAACGTGCATGGTTGTTGTTTTTTGGGTGCAGAGAATGGTAATAAAGTAGTTTACGGATTGACGACAAAAGATGCAACCGTGTTTGGTGAAACCTTTGGAGAAAAGGAATGAATAGTAGATGGCCCAATAAGGGTATTGTATTGTTCGGAGAAGAGGTAATGGGTTACATTGGAACGATGTAGCCGCTGCATTGCTGCAAAAACTTGGCTCGGCAAAAGGTCTTCTTCGGCATAAACGACTTCCGTATAAACATCTTGTGGTGGAGGGGCATCCGCTTTAGCGAGGTGATGCACACATTTCCAAGATTGGTCCTCTGTAAGCAACCGAAAATGATGGGCCGCCCTTTCGGATCCCACAAAAAGAACCTCATGAAGTTCGGTTGACGGGGCTTCTGGCATCCATTTTTTGAGCGATTGTGCTACCGCCGCCATGCCTGCCCGTACATGAACCCCGGCTTTCAGTAGCCACACAAATGGTTTGGCATACTGACCCGCAAAATGCTTTTCCATAAACACCACCATTGCGCCATAGAACAGTTTTACGTAGCGAATAGATTGTTTGTCCGTGCTTTCGCCTTTATAGTGTAAAACGGCTGTTTGAGGCGTATAATAAATGCGCCAGTCCGCTTGTTGAATCCTAAAACACCAATCTAAATCTTCCCCATACATGAAATAGGCTGGATCGAAAAGGCCCGCGCCTTGTTTTTTCCCATCCCCAAAAAGGGCACTCCGTCTTACCATCATACACGAGCCACTGAGGGCATCTACCTCCGCCATCTGGTCTTCCGGAAGGAACGTCATGTTGTACTGACCAAAGATTTTGCTTTTGGGAAAACGCTGGCTTAGCCCTAATATCCGCCAGAGGGCAACCGAAGGTCGCGGGAAGGCACGACGGCATGTGGGCGAAAAGGAGCCATCTGGATCCAAAATAACGGGTCCCGCCGCGCCACATTCGGGATGATCATCCATAAATTGGGTCATTACAGCGAGAAAATCCTCTCGAATGATGGTATCTGGGTTTAGAATCAGAAAATAGGTGCCTTTGGCAAGCTCCATCGCTTGGTTATTCGCGATACCAAATCCGGGATTGTGGGCATTGGCAATGAGGTGTACGTCTGGATGATTTTGCCGTGTGGCCGCCACCGAGTCATCCGGCGAGGCATTGTCCACCACCCAAATTTCGGTAGGAACCCCTTGCGCCGCTCGTTTTACCGCACGAATGGCCTGATCCAAATAGGCCGAAACGTTATAACTGACAATGATAACCGATACCCGAACAGGGCCGTTGTGCTCCATCATATGCAAAAAGTTTACCCGCCATTGCGTTCTAAGGTGTTTTTAGCAAGCCGAATGACAACCTCCCGAACGTTTGCATGACTATATTGTTTCTTAAGATACCCCACAACCCTCGCTTAATAGGTAAACGTTATGACAATTTTGGTTTGGTTTCGCCGAGATTTAAGAGTTACAGACCATACGGCACTCCGTCAGGCGATTGTGGATGGCCACTCCATTGTTCCGGTGTTCATTTTTAATGATGAGACTATCGTATCCGGTGGTATGGGCGCACCCATCACCCACTTCTTCTTTGAGTCCGTTAGAGCTTTAGCGGGTAATTTGTCTCACTTAGGCGGTGGATTGGTGCTGCGTCGTGGTGATTTTCTGACCGAGTTGGAGCGGTTGATCGCCGATACGGGTGCAAGAGCGGTGTATTACAACAAGGACTACGAGCCAGATGCGCGAAAACGAGATGCACGAATCACCACTTTTTTACAGGCCAAAGGCATTACGGTTCAAGGGTTTAAAGACCAAGTTTTATTCGAAGAAGACGAAATCCTCACCCAGACTGGTTCTCCTTACACGGTTTTTACCCCATATAGCCGGGCTTGGTTGGCGCGAACTTCTGAAATCCCATGGGCCACATCGTACCCGGCCCACATCCGCTTGCCCGATGGTTTCCAAGCATTGGAAAGTGTGTTTATCCCCGCGCCAGCAGAGCTAAAACTTTTCCCGAGTCGTTATTCTTTTTTGGTGACGCCCGGCGAAAAGGCGGCGCACGACACACTCCAAGTATTTTTAGAACATGCCGCAGGAAGCTATCGCGACCAACGGAATTCTCCGTCCATTAAAGGCACTTCTATGCTTTCGGCTTATTTACGTGCAGGTAGCATCTCCATTCGCGAGGTCTTCCATCGAGCAGTGCAGGCCAAACAAAATATGTCGCCGGAACAGGCCGCACAGGTGGATGTCTTTATCAGCGAATTAATTTGGCGAGACTTCTATTTTCAGGTCTTATACCACTTTCCGCAGGTTGTTGAGCGCGATTTTAAAACTTCCTCCCACCAAATTGCTTGGCGAATAGCACCCGAAGAACTGCTCGCATGGAAAGAAGGTCGGACGGGATACCCCATCGTGGATGCGGCAATGCGGCAATTGTGCCAACATGGTTGGATGCACAACCGCCTACGGATGATTACGGCCATGTTCTTAACCAAACATCTACTCATCCACTGGAAGGAAGGAGAACGCTTTTTTGCCCACCACCTCATTGATTATGATTTGGCGGCCAACAATGGCGGCTGGCAGTGGAGTGCTTCTACGGGAACAGATGCACAACCCTATTTCCGAATTTTCAACCCGTTTGAGCAATCCCGCCAGTTCGATCCAGAGGGTTCTTTCCTCCGTGCCTATTTGCCCGAATTGGCCCGTGTGCCGCTCCGCTATCTCCACAAACCTTGGGAGATGCCCGCAGAAGTGCAAATAGCCGCAACGTGTATCATTGGTAAGGATTATCCGGCTCCGATTGTGGAGCACCGTTTCGCTAGAGAACGAGCTTTGGCAGCTTTTGGCGCAAAAAGCAAAAAGAAAGGGTGAACAGGCTATATAAGGAGTTGCCCTTCCCCTTAAACTAAAATAATGATTTGACGATCCGTTTGTGTCGGCCTACCGATAGCCTTCTTTTTACTGGCAGACGACCTTTGTATGCCCTGCCTTGTATTGTCCAATCACAACCACCTATGGTTATAATGGCATGAATTACAGGCTCTAAATATTTGTTATTAAACGACTCAAATTCTTCCGATGGATCTAATTTCTCACGGTGACCCTTTAAATCACTGGCTTTCAATTTTCGATTTACCCAATCACCCCTTTGGGTTCACACAGCTTACGTTATAACACGCGAAACGTATTTCGGTGGGAAGGGTCGCTTAAGAAATTGCCAAATGCGCCCAAGCCGAGAGCCAGCATTTGTACGTTCCTTCTCCAACAAACCTTGTTCCAAACGAATGTCGAACCGTAGATTCTCCTGACCGATTTGCAGAGCGCGCTCAAACCGCCGATAACCCACCGTCCCGATACGTATCCAGAATTTCCCTTGTGGTACTGCTTCTAAAAGGTAGCCCCCGTCCAAATCGCTTCGTCCAATGGACAAGATCTCGCCTGTAATAGGCTTGACTAAGGTCACAACCACACCGGAGATGGGTTGATTTTTGCTTTTTTCCCGGATTACGCCCCAGACTTGGACTTGTGCAGCCACGTCAGTCCAAATTGTCCAACCGCACAACACGAAAAGAAGCGGTTTATGGAATTGATTTATCCATATCATAAAGATTCCAACATCGGTTTATGGCGTCTTCCGAGAATTACTTTCGGTGTTTTAGGCATAAGCAGTATATTTTGTCACCACTTTTACAAAACAAGTTTCTTGTTTGCCACATTTTCGATTAAATTACACCCATACCGTTCAACATCCAAAAACAATCTATTCCATGAAAATTACCTACTTTGGCCATTCTGCGCTCCAAGTTGAGTCCAAAACACACACGTTTTTGTTTGACCCCTTTATTACGGGCAATCCGCTTGCGGAAGGCATTGTAACGGCTGCGGAGTTAAATCCTGATGTTGTTCTGATAACCCATGCACATGGCGACCACTGGGGAGACGCCCAGGAAATCATTCCGCGTTCTGGGGCATTGTTTATTTCAAACTATGAAATCTGCACCTATTTAGAACGTAAAACGGGGTACAATCGCTATCATCCCATGAATACGGGTGGCAGCGCCTCGTTCGAGTGGGGCAACGTTAAACAGACGTATGCACGCCACTCCTCTTCCTTCCCCGATGGAACCTATGGTGGCAACCCGAATGGTTTTGTATTACAAACGGAAGGTAAAACCCTCTATCATGCTGGAGATACCGACTTGTTCAACGAGATGGCCTATTTGGGCGAAGACTTCGAGATTGATGTTGCCTTCTTGCCTATTGGCGATAATTTTACAATGGGTATCCACGACGCCATTCGTGCCGCCAAAATGCTTCGTGCAAAAAAGGTGATTCCGGTTCATCATAACACCTTCCCATACATCGTTACGGATTTATATGCTTGGCAAAATGCCATGAAAGATGCAGGCCAAAATGGTATTATTCTTAAGCCCGGAGAGACCTTTGTTTTGGAATAACCCATATTTTCCCCGCCAAATTAAGCGCCTGCGGCGTGTGTTGTACATGGTGATAAGTGGGCTTGGTGTGCTAATATTCGCACAAGCGGTGCAGACACAACCTTGGATTGGCTTTTCGGATCCACTACGGCAACCCGAAACGGCTGGGCGTGACTTTAACAGCCGGTTTTCTGGACGTGCGTACTTGGTTTATCAACCCGGGTATGCCCTACAACAAACAAACCTCGAAACCTTGTTTAACAATCCAGATGCACCCGTTCCCAAAGCCCACCAATTTGCTTTACGTGCAGACCTACGCCTTACCAATACCATAGACCTCCAAGGAGTTTGGGGCAAAACTACGATGGGCAACGGTCGTATTGGGCTTTCATGGTTGGGCGCAAAATATTACCTACAAAGCGAAAATAAGAACTTCGCTATTCGGCTTGCCATCAAACCACCCATTGCCGAGCCAAACATCTCTGGTGTGGACATTAGCGGCTTTACGGAAACCAAATACCCAAACATGCTCACTACCGAATTCGGTATTGGCTTTCGATACGAACAGTCCGGTCTATCGGATTTCCCCTTGGTGAATCCAGAGACGGGATATCGGGTGCAACAAACGTTTATGCGAACGTCTATCAGGAATCTACATGCCACCCGAACGTATCGTTTTGCCTTTGACCCAGCAGCAAGCAATCTTTTTGTCTCACTAAAAGCCTCCGTAGGCATTATGGAATCCATCACCCTTGAAGGTCGGAATTATGAAGGGCCGCCTCAAAAACCCCTAAAAGCCCAAGGAGGATTGCTCGCTATCGAGGTTGGTCTAAATATGCTCCGCCCTACATGGCAATTTTCACCATACTTCCGGCTCCCGCTCCATCAGACAGGTGTTGTCCACGATGCCATCCGCTTGGGTACTAATTTGCAATTAAGATGACCATTGGCATTTTATCGGATACACACCATTACTTTCACCCCGATCTACCGCGCTATCTGGCGGAAACGGACTTGATTTTGCATGCCGGCGACATCGGGAATCTGGAAGTTTTAGACCAATTAGAGGCCATTGGCCCCGAAGTACGCGCCGTTTGGGGCAATATAGACGGACAAGCCATTCGCCAGCGCGTCCCACAACACCAAAACTTTACAATAGACGGTTGCCGATTCTGGATGACCCATATTGGCGGGCATCCGGGTCGTTGGGATCTCTCGATTAGACCCAAACTCACTGAAGCGCCGCCCCAAGTCTTCATCTGCGGACATAGCCACATCCTTCGCATTGAGCGAGTAGCACCCCTCAACAACATGCTTTTCATCAATCCGGGAGCCGCTGGCAAACAAGGTTGGCACAAAGAAAAAACGCTCCTTCGTCTCCAAGTTGTCTCTGGGAAACCCACTGCTGCCGAAGTAATTCACCTCTAAACGTGACCTCCAGTTAACGCCATGCACGAAAAATTCGACCTCTTGGCCCTATATGAAACCAGTACCCTCCTGAACGACTCGTTGGAGATAGGCTTTATCCTGAACAATTTGCTCCGAACGGCCATGAGTAAACTATTGGTAACGCGGAGTATTGCCTTGTTGCTGGATGCCACAAAACAACATTATTCTATCGCCTCGGCACAAGGTATTCGCCACATCGAAAAAAATATACGCCTTGATCGCACCTTGTTCACAAACACAAATTTGGGCATTTCCGAAGCGCCAGACATCTTAAAATCGTGGGGAATTTACGACCTTATCCCCCTTACAGCCCGCAAACAACACCTTGGCTATGTGGGCTTTGGTCACAAAATAGACCAGAAGCCCCTTTCGCCAGAGGAGTCGTCTTTTGTACAATCGTTGGTTCATATGTCTTCGGTAGCGGTTCATAATGCGTTTATGGTTGCCGAACTCCAAACCGCAAACCACGATCTGGCACACAAAATCCAGCAATTAAACACCCTCTTTGACCTTGCCACCGGATTTGGGGCGAACCAAGAACGAGAACCGATCCTCAAACAGCTGGGATTCTCGCTCATGGGGCATCTGATGATCCGGCATTTTACCTTTTGGCTCAAAACTTCTTCGCAAGGACGTTCAGCGACCTTCCAGCCTGTCATTACCAAAGGAATACCTATAGACCTCACACCACAAGAAACCCTTGTTTTCCAGAACCTCGACACCTTGGTTCTATTGCCCGAAGCCTCTGGAGATTGGCAGGCTTTTGAAACATGTGGTATCCGCCTCATTTTACCGCTTCGGATGCAGAACGAAACCCGTGGCGTACTTTGTTTAGGCGAAAAAACGGCAAAAGAAGCCTATACACAAGCCGATCTTGAGTTTCTAACAGCACTCGGCCAACTCACGATAACCTCCTTAGAAAATGCCTCGTTATTGGCAACACGGCTCGAAAACGAACGCTTTGAAGAAGAATTACGTTTGGCAAATGGCATACAACGACGTCTCCTACCACAAAAGCTACCCCAGATTCCGCGCTTTACGGTGGACGTTTGGAGCCAACCAGCACGCCACGTAGGAGGAGACTTCTTCGATGTTCGGCCATTAGACAACAATCGCTACCTAATTGCCATCGCCGATGTTACCGGAAAAGGAATGCCGGCAGCATTGCTCATGTCACATTTACAAGCCGGCATCCAATTTCAGTTGGCCACAAATGCCCTTACAGATCTGGCACAAGCCACTGCTTTACTGAATGCCGTGATTACAGACAATACCGATTCCGATAAGTTTATTACTTTCTTCTGGGGTATTTTGGATATTAGCAGCCAAAGCTTTGTTTTTGTGAATGCTGGCCATGATGCCCCCATTTGGCTGCGTTCCGGACGCGAAATCTTACGTCTTGAAACTGGAGGCCCACTTTTGGGCGTCCTCAAAAATGTACCCTATGAGCAAGGCCGCATCCGCATCCAAGCCGGAGACCGCCTCTTTTTTTATACCGATGGCCTGTCCGAGGCCCTGAACCAAGCCGGAGAAGAACTCGGCGTCCAAAAACTCCTCCATGCACTAACCTACCTCGAAAGTCAAAATGCCACCGAATCGCTCAACGCTGTTAAACAAGAGGTCGTTACATGGACAGGAACCGCCCCACAAAGCGATGACCGAACAGCAATTCTTCTGCAAGCCGAAACCTTTTAACCCCATACAAGGTTTTTATGCCTTATGTCTGGTTAAGAAATTCCACCTAACTATTTTGGTTATGCACTACATGGTCGAATTTGATTTGCCTCAACCATTTACCGAAACCTTTATCTCGCTCATCCCAGAACAGAGACTTAAAATCCATCAATTCATGGTAATGGGGCACATTATTGCCTACACCCTTTCGATGGAACACGCCAAACTTTGGGCATTGATCAATGCGACCGATGAGGTCGCGGTTACACAGCTTTTAGAAAAGTTGCCCTTGACCATCTTTATGGATTTTCAGATTCACCCGCTTACGTTTCTCCTAACGACCCAAGCGAACCTTCCTAAAATCCATCTAAATTAATACAGAGCCAAGCCCCACATGCTTCCTTTCGATGCAAAAGCAGCCGTGGTCTATTTGTCAAAACAAGACCACGTCCTCGCACACCTCATGCAACGTGTAGGGCCATACACCGTAATGCCCAAACCGAGGTCTTCCATATTTGAAGCCCTCACACAGTCCATCGTCCATCAACAATTATCTGGAAAAGCTGCGGAAACCATCTATAAACGGTTTTGTTCACTTTTTCCAAACAAAGCGCATTCCGTACCTGAAGTTGTTTTGCAAACGCCCCACGACGTCTTGCGAGGCGCGGGAATTTCCCATGCAAAAATCAGGGCCATTCATGATCTCGCAGAAAAAACCGTTCAAAATCAAATCCCTACGCCCGAAGACCTACACACCATGAAAGATGATGAGATTGTATCCGCCTTGACGAAAGTGCGTGGAATTGGTCCTTGGACGGTGGAAATGATGCTCCTCTTTGATCTTGGAAGACCAGATATTTTACCGGCCACCGATTTGGGCATTCAAAAAGGATTCCAGAAAACTTACCACCGACCCGAATTGCCAAAACCCACCGAAATCCGTGCCCATGCCGAAAAATGGAAACCTTTTAGAAGTGTTGCCTCTTGGTATATGTATCGCGCCTTAGAACTTTAACCCAATCACCAATGCCAACATCCCGCGTTTTATTGCTTGGCGATCCACGCCTTTACGAAAAAAGTACCGACATCGAAGGCGAAGATTGGATGAATGTGCCGCAAATGGTGGCACAACTCGACGAAGTCTTACAGGCATTCAAAGCCCGATATGGCGCTTTTAGGGGAATTGCCGCTCCACAATTAGGCATCATGAAACGGTTGATTTACCTCAATATAGACCGTCCAATTGCAATCATCAATCCTGATATAACCTACTACAGCCAAGAGATGTTTGAACTGTGGGACGATTGTATGTGCTTCCCAAACCTATTGGTAAAGGTTAAACGGCATCAAAGCTGCACCATTCGTTACCAAAACCCGAAACAAGAGGTAGAGACATGGAGCTTAGAAGGGGACTTATCCGAGTTAATCCAGCACGAATACGATCATTTAGAGGGGATATTGGCCATCCAACGTGCCGTAAATCCAACAGCTTTTAAATGGCGACCCTAATTTCGGTTTGTTTTAAACTTATTTAGCCAAGTACACAACAATCAATTAACAACCTGACTCTTCTTTCACTAAAGATTTTAAATACAAACTCTTAACTCAATAGACAATAACCAATATTTTCTATTTACCTTTTTTCACGACTCTCAGTTCAACTTCTCCGCTACCCGTAATTCCAATTTCTCTGGCTACTTTAGAAGAAAGCATCGCAAGATTTGAGCCACCCGTCGTCCGATCTACTACACGGGCAAACGTGTGCATATTCTTCACTTTATTAGACACCAAGACCACCGAATTCATGGGCAATGTTTTATGGGAAATGGTTAATTCGTCTTGATTCAATTTTTCGCCGGAATTGATCGCTACACCATTTGAGCGGGTATCCACCACCACTTTTCCTTTTTGTACCGAACCTTTGAGCGCGGCGGCAAAAGACATCCCCCTCTCTTTATTCGGGATTAGCAAAACCTGTCCTTTTCTTAAAACATTTCCAGTATTGTTGGCCACCCGTATTGTGTTCGTAGAAACATTATACTTATTCGCAATCTCGGTTATCCCCTCTCCTACCTGAACCACATGCTTCCGCTCAAAAAGACCAGCCTTTGTTGGCAACTGTATCACCTCTCCGGGCTTCAGGCTCTTTCCTGCCCAAGTCCCCGGATTCGCAGCCAATAAATCATTTACCGCCACCTTATAGCTTGTCGCAATACTATAAAGCGTTTCCCCGCGGTTAACACTATGCGTCCGTCCTGTAGCCGTTTTCGTGGATGATCGGGCAACCGTAGCCGAACGCGAAGTTGCGTTCGGCTTTGGGCTTGCTTCAGACGTACTGGGTGAGGCGGAAGCCGCTGGAACCACGACTTTCAGCACTTGTCCAACCGTAATTTTATCATTTCTAAGACCATTTAAACGACGTAACATAGCAGGCGTGAGCTTATGACGCTGTGCAATCGAAAAAATCGTGTCTCCGGTCTTTACAACATACGTTCCGGGAGGTGTTGTAGTCTGCTGCTGATCGTCCACGCCGATGATTCCGCCCGTCCTACGAGAACCCGTGGCCACCGGATCAGACTGGTCGTCCACGCCGATGATTCCGCCCGTCCTACGAGAACCCGTGGCCACCGGATCAGACTGGTCGTCCACACCAATGATCCCGCCTGTCCGACGAGAACCCGTAGCCGCAATACCAGATCGTTGTTGCATGCTTTTACGCGCAACCGTCTCCAAGTTCACGCCCTCTATCGTCAAGACTTGTCCTAACTTCACGGTATTATCGGGCAAATTATTCATTGTTTTCACCTGTTGAATGCTTAGCCCATACCGACGCGAGATCGCATACAACGTTTCGCCGGGTTTAACGGTGTGTAAGACCTTATTGCTCGTGCTTGTTGTACCCGTAGTAGTACTTGTTGTAGAAGGAACTGAAGGAGAAGCCGTTGGTGTAGGCTCGGCAGTTGGTGGCAAGGTACTTGCCGACGAAGTACTACCTTTTTTGATATTCAATACCCCACCAGCATCCAGCCGGAAGTTTTTCAGGTTGTTGATCTGCCGCAAGTCACTTAGGGAAAGACCATATTTTTTGGCGATGGAGAAAAGGGTCTCGCCTTTTTGCACAATATGTTTTGTGCCATCCAAAGAGAGCTGGGCAAATGTGTATCCGACACATCCAAAGGTTAAAATGCCCCAGACCATCAAATACCGGAAAAATAGATGCTTTTTAATCATCATCATCAAGATTAAGCTGTAAGGAAATAAGAGCGCTTTGCAATTCTGCTCGTTCGTGCATTGCAGATTGACTATCTGCAACTTGTGTGCCCATTTTGTACGTTTCTTCTGCTTTTTTTGGGTCACCCATTTTTTCGTATAATTTGCCCAAATGGTAATAGGTACCGATGTACGCTGGGTGCGTAGCTACCAAAGCCTCAAACACCTCTTTTGCGGTGTGAATATGACCCATTTTGAGGTATTCTTGCGCAATTGCAAACTGGGTAAAGGCATCCGTAGGGTCTTCAGCCAGATACATCTTTAGTCGTTCTAATCGAGAAATTGCCATTGTTAATTTTTGTGTAACATCGTTTAATTACGAATTAAATTACAACAAAACCACTGGAGGAGCAAAAAAAACGGCATCCCATTTCTGGAATACCGTTTCTAATGCAGTCTCGTTAAGGTTAGCACATCGCCTCGTAATAATGGCTTACCAACTGTCTCCGGCTCCACCTCCGCCAAAGTCCCCTCCACCAAATCCGAAATCCGAGCTACCACTACCCCAACTGGAAGAAGAGGAAGAGGAAGAATCCCACCCACCTGATCCAAAGATAATAGGCCCGCCACCATAACCGCCACCAAACCCATCACCGCCATGGCGTTTTCGTGAGGCTTTACTAACAATAATAAAGAAAATGATAATCAAGAAGAAAATAAAGAGAAAAAAAACCACCCCCGTAACATCGTCCTCCCCACCCTCGGAGCCATCGGCCTTGTAAGCCCCACTTGCCGCAGAAATCAAGGCGTCAACCGCTGTATTTGTCCCTTGGAAATACTGTTCCTGACGAAACGCAGGAACCATATACTGCCGGACTATCTGCTTTGCGGTAAAGTCCGTAATATTGGCTTCAAGACCCCGCCCAACGGCAATGTATGCTTTACGATCACCTTTTGAGATCAGTACAATAACCCCATTGTCCTTATTCTTTGTCCCAACCCCCCACTGATGACCCAATTCCGTAGCATATTGGTTGGCATCCATACCCTCCAAAGACGGAATCGTAACCACAACAAACTGATTGGACGTGGAATCTTCGTAGGCATTCAGTTTTTGTCTTAAAATCTCGCGTTCATTTGCAGAGAAAAGGCTTGCAGCATCCGTAACCGGCCCTGTGGATTTAAGATTGACTTTTTGTCCATAAACAGGAATGCTCAAAAGCAAAAAACACAACAGGCGTAAAGTATAACGCATGATGACAAAGGGATAAATGAAGAAGGGGGCGGCCATATTGCAGGCCACTCCCTTCCAACAAAACTACTTAGAACTGGACTTTCGGTGCGCTCTGGGCACTTGCTTCTGCTTGGAAGGGCTGCTTTGCAGAAAAGCCCATCATACCAGCAAACATGACCAATGGGAAACTCCGAACTTTAACATTATAGTTCTGAACGACCTCGTTATAGCGGTTGCGTTCTGTATTGATACGGTTTTCCGTGCCCTCTAATTGGCTTTGTAGCCCCACAAAGGCTTCTGTTGCCCGTAATTGTGGGTAATTTTCCGCAACCATCATTAAACGACCTAAACCTTGGCTCAGAGAAGCCTGTGCTTGCTGGAACTGCTGCATTTTTTGGGGATCATTCAGGTCTTCTGCCTTGAGTTGGATGGAGGTCGCTTTTGCACGGGCTTCCACAACTTGGGTCAACGTTTGTTGCTCAAAGTTTGCAGCGCCTTTTACGGTACTTACAAGATTCGGAACCAAATCTGCTCGGCGTTGATAAGCAGACTGTACGTTTGCCCAAGCGGTTTGAACTTCAGAATCTGTTGTTACAAGGCCATTATATTGTGAACAGCCCCACATGCCAAAAAGTGCGACAACAACAATTGCAAGAATAGCACCACCTTTCATAATTTTCTTCAATTTTTAAATGGGTGATTGGGTTAAACAACGGGTCTTGTCTAAAGACCTTTGCTTGAAGTGCAATAATATACGCCTTCTTTGCCTAAGGTTGCGAATAAATCGGGTTATACGTTAAAGAAAAAATGAATCTAACGCCTACCAGTGGCGAGATATACCTAAACACATAAATTTTTTCTATTTTAAGTCATTGTTATTAAAAAATTTAAATACACATAATTGATTTAATTCTCTCCAATAACGCAAGCACGAGAGTTTCCAGATTACTTTAGGGCAAGCCGCTATACCTCCATGTAGGGGATGATGGCTCGATGAGGCTATATCATGTACTTCTATAAACGTGATTTTCCGGTCTGAGGGTTATTGTGATGGTAAGACCAATAGCGGTATCGGACGATGGGCTTGATGGCAGTGCAGAACTTGATCACCATAACTTGATTAGGCCATATCCATGTTAAACCCATGCCGTTTTATCGGTGATGACCATTCCCTCCACGAAGTAGCCAGATCCATAAAAAAGGCTGCCCATTTACTGAACAGCCCCACTTAAAAACAAAAGACGCCAATTACATTTATTTATTACGGACTTTGTTTACCCAGCGTACAATAAGAAAGACAACAAATGCAATCACCAAGAAGTTGATAATGGCTTGAATAAACATGCCATATTTTAGGGTTGCACTTCCGACGGTGTATTCCAAGGCCGAAAAATCTACACCTCCCAAGAAAATACCAACGATCGGCATTAACAAGTCATTGACCAAGCTATCAACAATCTTTTGAAAAGCGGCGCCAATAATTACACCGACAGCCAAGTCCATCACATTACCTTTAGCAATGAACTCTTTAAATTCGGACATCATACTCATGTTTATCTCCGGAAAAAATGGTTAAAACGGATGAATGAAAAAGAAATATGGAGTATTAGATGAAAATAAGTCAAAAGTGTTTAGTCCTCTACACAACCATATAAAAATCTTCATCTTCTTGCGGCTTCACGGTAAGGATATTTGCCCGAACCAAAAGCACTAAGGTATGTGCGGCCTGCTTGGATGGGATATCTGCGAGCCGCGCAAATTGAGAAACGGTAATTTTCTCGTAGCGATCCAAATATGCCATTAGTTTTCTTTCTTTTTCTCCAAACTCGAATTGCACATCGCGTGGGTTTTGCTCGTCACGCATGATGCGAACCATTTCCTTGCTTGCCTCCACACTTTTGTCTGCGATTCGTATGAAGGCCACCTTTCTTGCGCCATCTGCTTGTAGGAGAAAGTGCGGTTTTTTACGGCTATCGGGTATGGAAAGCACCAAGACCTCTTTCTTTCGTGAGATGGGAACGACCTCCAATTCGTGGTCAACTGCGGGCAAAATATGGCGCGTCATCGCCTGTTCTAACGCAAAGATTTCCTCCTCTGCATCACGCACACCACACAACGTACCATCATCCTCTATGCCTACCAGAATTTTACCGCCTCGGGTATTGGCCAATGCAATAATTTCTTTTGCAATGCGCTCCGGCTCTGGGATTTTCTTTTTAAACTCAATATGTAGGCCCTCTCCGATTTGGATCAGGCGCTGCAAGGCTTGGACAGTCATTCACTTAGGGGTAAGGTAAACTCAACCTAACCAGTCTAATTCATTTTTTGCAGCCCTCGTCATCAGGTGCATGACCACTTCTTGTGGCTTTTTGCCCTCGAACAACAAAGAATGGACGGCCTCGGTGATGGGCATTTCAACATGCAGTTTGCGGGCAAGTTCCATAACCGATTGGGTTGTACGGACGCCTTCTGCAACCATATTCATTTCGGCTTGGATCTCCTCAAGCGACCGTCCTCTACCAATTTGTTCACCAACAAACCGGTTTCGGCTGTGCTGGCTCATACACGTCACCACCAAGTCGCCGATCCCCGCAAGTCCTGAAAAGGTTTCTGGTTTTGCGCCCATAGCCAAGCCCAAACGACGGATTTCGGCCATGCCCCGCGTCAAAATGGCGGCTTTGGTATTGTCGCCATAACCCACACCATCACTAATGCCTGCGGCTATGGCCATCACGTTTTTAACTGATCCCGATATTTCCACCCCCAACAAATCTGGATTTACATAAATTCGCAGCTTCTTGCTCATGAAGGTATGCTGGATTTCTTGGGCAGCCGTGCGTGAACCTGCCGCCGCCACGACCGTTGTAGGCATTCCAAGAATCACTTCCTCTGCATGACTGGGGCCATACAACACCCCGATATGGCTTTTCGGAACCAAGGGAATGAGGACATCCGATAAGACTTGCGAGGTTGTTAGCAATGTTCCGTTTTCGATACCTTTTGCTACGGATACAACGATCAGCTTTTTATGTGCAAAGGGTTTTAAGGAGGTTGCAAGCGCCCGAATAGAATGTGAAGGTGTTGCAATCACCCACATCTCTTTTTCACGGGCGGTATTGCCTAAGTTATGGGTGATATTCAATCCTTCGGGCAGCCGGACATCGGGCAAATAATCTGGATTATGACGATTTTCGCGCATGGCTTTAGCGGCTTCTTGGCGTCTGGCCCACAATGTCACCTCATGCCCTTTCTCCACCAGTCCAATTGCTAATGCCGTTCCCCAACTTCCACTGCCAAAAATGGCAATTCTTTTGGGATGTGTTATCATATTTCCTCTTCCATTTTGGCATTTATCACGCTGCCAATCACCAAGGGGGATTCGCCAGTCGTTTTCAGCATGTTCATAACGGCTTCGACGTTTTTTTGGGCAACCATTGCCACCAAACCGATGCCCAGATTAAAAGTCCGCCTCATGTCCTCTTCAGGAACCTCACCTACCGATTGAATAAGGGCATAAATAGGGGGCCGTTCCCATGCCTGCCAATTCACCTGCAAGTTAAGACCTTCTGGCACAACGCGCATGGTGTTTTCAACCAATCCACCGCCTGTTACATGCGAAAAGGCGTGTGCCATTTTGGTTTTGCATAACATCTGAATCGGGGAAAGATAGGAACGGTGAATATCTAAGAGTACTTCGCCCACCATCCGACCTTCTAGTTCCACCGGTGTATCCATTATGGAAAAACGTTCAAACAAGACTTTTCTTGCTAAAGAGTAGCCATTGGTATGCAGCCCTGTAGAGGGCAAACCGATCAATACATCCCCAGCAGCTACACGGCTCCCATCCAAAATATCGGCCCGATCTACCATGCCCACAATGGTTCCGGCCAAGTCGTACTCTCCCTTGGCATACAAGTCTGGCATCTCGGCAGTCTCCCCGCCAATCAATGCACAGCCATTTTCCCGACAAGCCTGCGTAAACCCACGTACCACTTGTTCTGCAACATTTGGATCTAACGCACCAGTCGAAAAATAATCCATAAAAAACAAGGGTTTGGCTCCACAAACGGCGATGTCATTGACGCAATGGTTAACAAGGTCTTGCCCCACCGTATCGTGACGTCCCATCATAAAAGCCACCTTTAGTTTAGTCCCAACACCATCTACCGAAGAGACCAAGACCGGTTCATCATAGGCTGCAAAATCAGGTTTAAAAAAAGCCCCAAAGGCACCAATATCCGCCAATACACTGGGCGTAAACGTACTCCGGAGCATTGGTTTAATGCGGTTTACGGTCTCATTTCCGGCATCTATGTTCACGCCGGCATCTTGATAGGTCGTCATATTTGGGATTTTAGGTTATCAAAACAAGAAAATACGATTCGTAATGAGGACGGTGTGAGACTCTTCTATAAATACACCTGAATAGACGTTTAATGATAGAGTCCCATCATAAAAAAAGCCTTGATCACAGTTGGAACAAGGCTTTGCAATAAACACAAATACACGCTATTTCATCAGCAGCATTTGGCGGGTAACCTTCCCTGAGCGGGTCTCAAGGCTGTAAAAATACACGCCACTTGGCAAATCGCCCGCATTAAACTTCACCTCATGAACGCCGGCATCCAACGTTTCGTCTTTTAGGGTCGAAACGACCTTCCCCAAAATATTGTAAACATTTACCTTCGCATATTGTTTGGTTTTCAACTCAAAACGGATAACCGTGGAAGGATTAAATGGATTGGGAAAATTTTGATACAATGTAAAGGACTTTGGCTGGTCACTCGTGGCCGCTTGGAGGTCGTCATAGGATTTATAAGGCAACTTAGCGCCCAGCGCAACAGACGAAGCCATGATTAAGCCAAAAATATAGCCAAGGAATCTTTTTTGCATAAAATACACCCTTGAAGGTGGATAAATAGAAAATCTCAAAAAGAAATATAAACAACTTTTAGGCCAAAAACCAATTTTAAACGCTACCAGTCAAAACTTTTTCGATCATTGGTGCTTTTTGGAGAAGAGATCACCAGGTAGCGAACATCCTTCCCCGATTCATTCCGGAATTGATGATAGGTCTTGGGCGGGATTTCGACACCTTCCCCGGCATGTAACACAAAATCGTCATGCTCGATGGATACCGTCGCTTCCCCTTCTATCACGTAGAGATATTGGCGAGATTGATGGTGCATATGCCGGATTTCCGCATTCCCCGGTGGCGCAATTTCTTCCACCACGCTAAGGTGTGGGTTATCTACCAACCACCAACCTTTTGCATTTTCGCCCCATAGGTAAGACTTTGCATTTTTTTGACTTATGGGCTGTTTCATAACGTATTTCTCCCTTCCCTTATAACGTTTTAAGTCTTTTCAGCAATAGGTCTTTATAAGATGCCCCAATAGGAATAACCGACCGCTCAATCACAATAGATGAATCCGCAATGTCCACAATTTTATCTATTCGTACAATGTAGGAGCGGTGTACCCGTGAGAAGGCATTAGAAGGTAATTTCTCTTCAAAACCTTTAATGGTTCCATGCACCACATAATTTTCTTTCAGCGTATGAATGCGGACATAATCACCTTGCGCTTCGATCCATTGAATATCTGTCAACGCCAGTTTTACAAGACGTCCTTCTGTTTTTATGAACACGTAGTCTTGATCGGGGTCAGTGGCATCTTTTTGGGGTTTTAGCTTTGATTGTGCGCGTTGAACGGCTTTTAGGAAGCGGGCATACTTGACGGGCTTCACCATGTAATCCGTAACTTCAACATCAAATGCTTGAACGGCATAATGCTCTTTTGCACTAACCAAGATAACCATAGGGCGGGTCTCAAGGCTCTGGATAAATTCTAAACCTGTCATTTCTGGCATCTCGACATCTAAAAAGATCAACTCCACAGGTTGTTTTTTCAGGACATTGGCGGCCTGAATAGCAGACTCACAACTGGCAACCAATTCGAGGTCTGCGATTTGCGAGATATAATGCTCCATGAGCATTCTGGCCATATCGTCGTCGTCAACTAATAAACAGCGCATATGCTTGTCCAAAAAAAATCGGTAATAAGGAAAACAAGATAGGATTTAAGCCCATCAACATCAAACGAATCTCAAAAAAACACGCCACATTTTTTCTATTGTGCCAGTTTACTTCTGTGCAGCTTCAACTCGGCCAAGGCTTGATCCACCAAGGAGACAATAAACTGCATTCGTCCATCTTGTGGGGACATGGTTTTCCCCTCGGCCAAATCATGTTCTAAGGTATCTAAGGTTTGGGCAAGCGCTTCAATGCCAATCATACGGGCGGATGATTTCATTTTATGGGCAATAAACTTAACTTGTCCAAAGTTTCCACGCCGCCAAAACTCGGTTAATTCATGAATTTGCTCTGGCGTCTGCATCAAAAAAAGGTCTATTACCCGAACCACAAATGCTTTATTTCCTAATGAATGATCCAAAAGTTGTTGGATGTTCACCGAATTTGCAGGGAGCGAATCGCCATTGGGAACGGTTGGTTTAATTTCAATTTCCAGTGTTTGAGGAGCTACCAATGGCGCAACGGGCTTTTCTTTGTCCGGTGCTTTATTGGATACAACGGGGGCTTGTGCAACCGCTTGAGCCATAGAGCGGGACTTGTTGTCGGGTTGGAAACTTGGCGCTTTTGCCCATTGGATGGTTTCCGGAATGGGTTCGATCACCAATTTTTGAGGGCTTAGCGTTGTTTCTACAGACGAGGGAGAAGGCTGCATTGGCTGCCTATTGGCCTGTGCCTTTTTCCAATGCAAGACCAAAACCTTCCGTAGGTGCGCAGGTTCAAAAGGCTTTAGGACAAAATCGTTCATGCCTGCCTCAAAGACCTGCGTGCGGTTTTCGGCCAGCATAGAAGCCGTTAGCGCAATAATAGGCAACTCGGCAGCAGAACGTTTGAGGGTTTGGCGGATGTATTTGGTTGCATCAATCCCATCCATCCCCGGCATCTGAATGTCCATCAAAACCAAATCAAAAGTATTTTCACGGACTTTTTCGATCGCAATAAGCCCACTTTCCGCGACATCAACAGTCGCACCCCATTTGGTCAACATTTGATGTGCTACAAATTGATTCATGTTATTGTCTTCTACCACAAGAATTCGGACATTCAGTAAACTTTGGTCAATTTCCGTATTTTCATTTTCCGCAGAGGCTGCTACCGTTTGATCCGATACAAGGAAGGGCAACAACACATTGAAGACCGTTCCTTGGTTCACTTCACTTATAACCTCAATTTCGCCCCCTTGTTGGGAAACCAACTCTTTGACGATGGCAAGCCCAAGCCCAGTTCCGCCATATTTCCGCGTGGTATCAGAGGCCGCTTGGCTAAAGCTATCAAAAATATGCGATAGTTTTTCGGAAGGGATGCCTATGCCCGTATCTTCGACGGCAAAGGCCAAGGTCACTTTCCCATCCACCACCGACATTGCCTTAACCTTGAGTTTAACTTCTCCTTTCTCGGTAAATTTAATGGCATTTCCAATCAAATTTAACAATATTTGCCTCAACCGAACTTGATCCCCAACCACGCTTTGTGGCAAGTTCTCATCTGGTATGATGTGGAGCTTAAGCCCTTTACGTTCTGCCGTAAACCGAAGCATGGCATATAACCCCTTAAACAATTCGTCTAAGCGGAATGGGACTTCCTCAAAGTCAATTTTCCCCGCATCTATTTTCGCAAAATCCAGAATATCATTAATCAATGCCAGCAAGGATCCGGCGGAAAACTGGATGGCCTCTAAGTACCGCGATTGCTGCCGCGTCAGGCTTGTTTCCTCAAGCAAATGCGTCAATCCAATAACGGCATTAAGAGGTGTGCGCATCTCATGGCTCATATTCGCCAAGAACCGCTCTTTGGAACGGATGGACTGCTCGGCAATGTCGTTCACACGGATCAACTCGGCCTCAGACCTTTTTCTTTCCGTAATATCGCGTAGGTAAGCCGTGAACAAATATCGCTCATCGTTCTCGATGGGCGTAATGGCCAATTCTACAGGAAAAGACGTGCCATTTTTATGCACCGCTTGCATTTCCATATGGCGACCTAAAACAGGCCCTTGCCCTGTTCGTATATAATTAAAAATCCCTGCCCTTAACACTTCTCGGTGCTCTGGAATTAACAACTCTTCGGCCAAAGATTGGCCTAAAATCTCGTTTTTGGTGTATCCGAAAGTCCGCTCGGCTGCCGGATTAAATTCCAAAATCCTTGCAGATTCGTCTATGGTGACAATCGCATCTAATGCAGATTCTAAGATGGCGGATTTCCGCGTCTCACTTTCCTTTAAGCGCTGCGTGCTGCGTTGGCGATCCTCAAATTCTTGTAACAAAGTACGGTGCGCAAGTGTCCTCTTCACCGATTCGCCAAACTGCGCAACAAGCGGCGCAAGTTGGTTCAGTTCTCGCGTATAAAAAGGAAGACGACGTTTAGCATCATACAATTTTAAAAATCCCAGATTCTCTAAACGAAAAACAGCAAACGCACCTTCGGGGTAATGGATGTCTTCCGTAATCATTTCCTGAAAAGCGGGGTCTTCACTGGAAATACTCCAAAAAGCGGATTCCTGTGTTCGCGTCACCAATATATGGTCATCTGACAAAACGCCTTTGGTGAGTCGGATTTTAGGCTCGGCATATAAAAGCTCGTAGCGCCTTACGTCTCCCACCTGCTTTTCAATCCAAACAGAAACGACATCCAGATGTTTGCGCGAAATGAGCTTCTCGACAAAAGCGGAACAATTTGCCTGCACATCCAATGTAGTCCCTACCGAGAGCGATATCTCGTAGAGCGTGGCCAAATCTTGTGCGATGTCGAAGCCTGAAAACTGCATGTTTGATGATTATGATCCAGAGGATGAAGAGGAAAACCGCCTGAACAAGCTACTATATATTTATAAGAGGTGCAAACATAATGCCCCTTTTTAGGGAACATCTTTTTTTTGACATTTTTATAGAGCGTTTGGTGTTTACCTTCCAGCTTCTACAAAAAAATCTCACTTTGAGACAATCCTCTTGTAAAAATTCTTTTGGGGAAAAGCGGCTTTTTTGATACCTTAAAGCAGGTTCATTCTTTATTTGCGATGAAAGGTGCCTAAACTGCTCTTTTCTTGGTATGGTTGTTGATACATAATAATGATGAGGGCGTGTTTACCAAAACCTTGCTGCTAAGAATACAGACCTCAAGTCCGCCAAATAGATTAAAAATCATACATTTAGCGTATTTAAAACTTTTTTAAAGTTAGATTTGAACAATATAAATCTAACCCTAAATTTATATGCCTATTTGACGCCTAAATGGATAGAGCGATTAATATATTGATCACTGGTGCCGGAGGTGCTGCTGCCGTTTCCGTATATAAGGCTCTTAACGGGGCTGGTATAACGTGTTTTATGGCGGATATAGACCCTTATGCGTCAGGCTTGTATTTAGTTCCGCCAGAGAGACGGATCCTTCTTCCAAGAGGTGATCACAAAGCCTTTGTCCCAACCCTTTTACATGCCTGTCAGAGCAATGGCATAGACGTACTCATTCCTACTGTAGAAGTTGAGTTCCTACCGATCTCGAAATATCGGAACTTGTTTGAGTTTGACGGCACACAATTGATGCTTGCTGCACAAGAGACCTTAGATGCTTGTCTGGATAAATGGATTTTATTACAAACGGCCAAAACGATTGTCCCTACACCAGAAACGGCATTACTTGACCAAACTTTTGACGCATCCAAATGGGTCTTGCCCGTAATTGCAAAACCCCGAAAAGGAAGCGGCTCCAATGGAATCTACCTGATCCAGACTTGGCAACAGCTGGATACTGTTCCGAAAGACGGTTCATACATCGTGCAAGCATATTTGCCCGGACCTGAGTTTTCGATTGATGTTTTTGCTACCGCAAAAGGCAAAGTTATGGCCGCAGTCCCGCGCGAACGTCTAAAGGTTGATTCCGGCATTGCCGTTGCTGCACGGGTTCGTAAAGACCCAATACTCGAAAAATGGGCAAAAAAACTTGCCGAACACCTTAAATTGAATTACTGTGCGAACATTCAATTCCGGCTCGATGAAGCCGGAACACCGAAGTTGCTCGAAATGAACGCGCGCTTCCCCGGAACCCTACCCCTGACCGTAGCTGCTGGGGTTAACATGCCCGCCTTGTGCCTAAAATCGCTGTATGGCGAAACCATCCACCCCGATCAATGTACCTATGAAGAAATTGCCGTCATGCGGTATCTCCAAGAGGCCATCATTCCCATTGGCGAACTTGAGGCTCTTGAAAAAGAAAAAGCATATATGACACACCCCGACCGTTATAAAGCCGCCCTTTCATCCGCCTAAACCACTTTCCTTTTTTCGTTATGTCTGCACAAAAATTGAACCTAAAGGAAGACCTCCACATACATTCCACCTTTTCGGATGGGGCTGATAGCATTGAAGAGAATATCAAAATGGCTATTGGCCGTGGATTGACCCACATCTGTTGCGTAGATCATGTTAGGAAAAGCACCAATTGGGTTCCAAACTACGTGGATCAGATACACCAACTCCGCCGAAAATATGAAGGCCAAATCAAGATTGGAATTGGAATCGAGGCAAAATTCCTGAATGCCTCCGGCGAACTTGATCTCCCAGAAAATATTGAAGGGGTTGAATATATTTTTGCTGCCGATCATCAATTCCCTTATGGTAACGATATTTATCACCCAAGACAGATTAAGGAGTTGATAAATGAAGGATTGGTTAAGCAGGAAGTACTTTTCCGTCATCTTATCCGTGCAACTATTGGTGCGATGTGGAAATATTCGGATGATGCAACGGTTGTAATTGCACACTTATTCAGTATTTTACCTAAAATCGGGCTTTTAGAGCAAGACATCCACCTTGAACTTAAAGCAGCTTTGGCACGTGCGGCTATAGAAACGGGTTCTCTCATCGAAATCTCGGAACGCTGGCAATGCCCACAGCTCGAATCTGCCCACTTTCTTTGGGAAATGGGTGTGCAGATGCCCGTAAGTACCGATAGTCACAAAAAAGAAACCATTGGAGAATACCAGTTTGTCCGGACCATTGCTACACAACTTCCTCTTCTTGCGCTCACGATAGACTGATCGAAGGAATGTTTGTGCGGGAATAGGATAGCCTTATTTTCTCCAAATCTCATACAAACGCCTTGGAGCCTATAATTTTCTTTTTAAAATGGCTCATGGTTTTCTTTGTTGTTTTAGGAACCATGCCCATTTTCGCCTCTTTTTACCAATTCATCTTAGCGGGCTTTCATCAGTTTAGCGACCACTATAATCGTGTACAGAACTACTTCCCGCGTGTAGCGGTGGTTGTTCCGGCATGGAACGAGGGGGCTGTTATCGGTGCAACGATTGACCGCCTCATGAAAATGGATTACCCTCCCGATCGGCTCAGGGTTTATGTGGTGGATGACGCAAGTACCGACGATACGCCAGGTGTGGTGGTGCAAAAAGCACAAGAATACCCCGGACGTGCCTTCCACATCCGGCGGGAAAGGGGAGGAGAAGGAAAAGCACATACGCTGAATCATGGGATTCACCAATTGTTGGCGTCCTCTACATCGCATCCTGTCGTTTCCACGCAACAAAACACCACCGAGCCAGATTTTACGTCACCGTTAGAGCCGGATACGGAGGTTTTTACTCGCCCTCATTTTGAGCAAATGGGTAGGTATGTCCCACACTGGAAAGACTTGGACGAATTGGCAATCCTCACAGACGACCAATGGGTGGAAGCCCTCATGATTATTGATGCAGATGTCATCTTTGAGCCAGATGCTTTACGAAAAATGGCACGCCACCTCTCGGATCCCGAGATTGGCGCAGTAACGGCCTATATCAAAGAAGGCTCGACGCCGGGCAACTACATGCAGAAATTTATTGGATACGAATATATAACAGCCCAAGCTGCCTCGCGCCGGGCGCAAAATGTTTTGGGAGCGATGTTCTGTTTGGCAGGTGGCGCTCAACTTCACTCACGCGAGAATTTGCAATTAATTGGCGGAAAAATAGACACTAGTTCGCTTGCCGAGGACACCTTCACCACGTTTAAAACCCAAATTGAAGCCGGTAAAAAGGTCGTTTTTGAAGGCAACGCCATTGTTTGGGCGGAGGAACCGGATGATGTAAATGGGCTATGGAAACAACGTTTACGGTGGGCACGCGGGAATGTCCAACTGACCAAGCACTTCAAAGATTTATGGTTTAACAAAAAATACCACCGTAAACTAGGGGGCTTTTCGTTTGGCTTCATCTGGTTCAATATTTTCCTGATGCCTATTCTCATGATTTTGTCCTCGATTGGGCTTGTGTCGCTTTATTTCATGGACTTCCCATTTGCATGGCAGGTATTCCAAGCCTTCTGGTTGTTCCATGCCGTCAATTATTTGTTTGTGACCCTGATGTCCTTTGCAATAGACCCTTATACCGCAAAGCGAACATGGTTAGAAGGTTTTCTCTTTCCCGGCATCATTTCTTTTTTAGTGATTGTGTATTCGTGTTTTCCGGGACAATTTGAGCGAAACACCATTTCGTGGCTCCTTGGGATTGGGCTTTACCCACCAGACTCGGTCATTCAAGGCATGATTCTTTTTGTCTATGCTTGGCAGGCATTGTGTATGGTGGCTGCTTGGGGCGTCCGTGCTATAGACAAAACGCGACTTAGGTGGCTTTCTCCTGTCTTAATGTATCTTGTGGGCTTGGGGCCCATGCTTTGTGCCATCACGTTCCATTCCTACATTCTGGAAGCCAAAGGAGCCGAGATGAAGTGGGATAAAACGGTCAAAACGGGTAAAGTCAAGAAATAGACATCTTAGCAGTCCGTTCGGACAATGCGCGTTTGGGGCTCATTAGGCAAGTTTTGTCGAAGCCTATATACGCCCGATTTTGGGCCTAAAATGCTAAAAAGGATGTCCAAAAAACACGTTTATTGAACAGGTTAACACCCAAAACCCATTAATATGAAACTACTTTGGGGATTGGAGGAGTTTACGCGGAAGATGTACAGCAAGAATGTAGGGTTGCTCTCCGTCTGTCCAATGACCGTAAGTAACAGACAATACGCGCCCATCAGGGAAAACCTCAACACCCGGATAGGTTGAGTCCCACGCATTTTTATTGTCCTTGAGTCTCAAACGGAAATCTCCTTTTCCGCCCGTGGCTAAGTCTTGGTACGTACCTACCCAAGCCACCCAATCGCCTTTGGTGGGGCTACCTTCGCCCATATCACGAAAAGCGATAAACAAACGCCCATCCTTCAAATACTTTGCGGTATGGCGATCTCCCGTGAGGCTTATCGGTAAGGCACGTGGTTTACTCCATGTTTCACCCTCGTCGGACGAGAAAACGATCTGCGAAGGGGCTTTTCGACTATTTTCCCGCAGCAATAAAGCGATTTGTCGGCCATCTGGCGAGCGGACAGCACCGGGTTCACAGAGGTGCAACGCATCATCCGAGACCACTTCGGAGGGTTCAGACCATGTTTCGCCATCATCCTTTGAGAGTGTTTTATAAACGCGGAATCGTCTTTCGCCGCCCCCTTTCTCCCGAATAAATCGTCCATCATCATGAAAAAATGCCATCAATTTCCCATCTTTACGCGCCACCAACGAGGCCATCGCCACAATTCCGCCAAACGAGCCAATGGGTTTAAGTGGCGTCCAATGCTGGCCGTCATCGTCTGATGTGGCGAGCCGGATGGGATAGAGGCCAGAAAACAACAACAGTCGTTTTTCACCTGAACGCTTTGTAATTTGATAGATGGTGGGGGTTTCAAGAGATGTTTCCCAGTTCAAAGGTGTTGAGAGTCGTTCACTCCATGTTTTCCCGCCGTCCTTGCTTCGTTTAAAAAGAATTGCGCCTTTTCCATGACCTTTGGGATAGACCACCAAAACAGTTTTATGATCGTCGAGAAGAACGGTTGTTGGGTGTCCTAAATACTGCCCTGCTTCCCGATCCACAACCACTTGCCGCTCTTTCTCATGATCTAAGTCGAACTGTGGAATGTCTAAAAATACCTGCGCAGATTCATCCGCAAGCCGATTTATGGGTTTACACGAGGCCAAGACACCGACGAATAACAACTGGAGAAGAACGTAAAATTCTTTCATGGGTGTACGATATTTGTGGATGGGAACGTTGTTTATCCAACAGCCGAATGGATTCTGCAATATAGGGCCTTCTGGTTGCGTGATAAAAACGTTTTGATCACGGATTTTAGCCAAAGGACGGCCTTGTGTGCTTTTGTTTCCGGATCGGAAGTTGCTATATTGTTTTGCTATCTTCCGACTCGTTAATCATTGATTCGATCATCGGTACTTAGTTTATCTTCCATCACCTTCACAAAGACCGCACGTACATGCGCTTTGTTCCTCTTTCTTTGGCGCTCAGGTTCTCCTTAAGAAGCGCATTTTTGTTGTTTTTTTTGGGGTCTTTCAGTGGGCTTATTTGGGCACAAACCCCGACCACGTCCCCAGCAACCGAATATGCCAATGCGTTGGTACTCTTCCAAACGGGTGTATATCAACGGGCATATGAAGCCTTTCGGGCATTCGAGCAGCAAAATCCAGATCATCCGAATGCCGCCGAGTCTCATTATTATCAAGCGGAAGCGCTTTTGGCATTGGGAAAAACACAAGAGGCAGCCCCGCTTTATGCATCTTTTGCCAACCGCTACCCCAACCATCCCTTTGGCGAAAAAGCCCACATGGTTCTCGGCCAATATTATTTTGAACAAGAGGAATACGCAAAATCACGATCCGCTTTTGGGGGCGTTTTTCAAAATCAAAAAGACCCAGAATTGGCCGCAGAAGCGTTGTATTGGATGGGCTTAAACAGCTTACGCCTGAATGAAGCCGACATCGCTTTAGACTATTTCGAGCAAACGTATATCCGTTACCCCAATACCCAAATTGCGCCACAAGCCTTGTATTTGGTTGGAAAAACGGAATTAGAGCGCAAAAACTATGCGCGAGCCTCCGAGCATTTTGACCTTTTGGCGACACGATACCCCCTCTCCGACTTTACAGGTAAAACGGCTTTAGCCAGTATGGAGGCCAATTTTGAACTTGGGCGATATGAGCGGGTTCTGGGCGAAGGAGACAAACGTTTGTCCTTTTTTACAGGACGCGATTTGGAACGTGCCTTAATGATCTTGGGAGAATCGGCCTCGCAACTCAACGACATGGGACGGGCACAGTATTACTTTACCCAACTCAACAACAACTTCCCAAGAAGCCCCTATACCCGATTCGCAAATTTCGGCCTAGGCTGGACGTATCTACAACAAAAACAATATGGTATAGCAGCCGGTTTATTTCGCGCAAGCCAACAAGACCTGAAAGACAATTTGGCCCACAAAGCTGCCTATTACGAGGCCGCAGCCACGCTGCTTTCCGGCGATGAGCGCACGGCACGCGAGGGATTTTCAGACGTTATAGCCCTGTGGCCACAAGGCGAATTTACTGACCAAGCCCTTTTCGAGTTGGGTCTTCTAGAGTATAAAGCTCAACGCTGGGACGAAGCCGCCCGCTACCTTAACCAATTGGTTACGGCCTTTCCTGCCTCCAACCGCACCGGAGATGCCTATTTGTATCTGGGAGAATCCTTCGCACTTCTGGGAGATACAAACCGAGCAAATGCGGCCTTTGAACAGGCCATGCGCCAAACCAACTTAACCGCCTCTGCACGCAATCAACTTAGCTATCGCAAAGGCTGGCTCCTCTATCAAAACAAAAACTTTGCCGAAGCACAAGCCGCCTTTGGAACAGCCTTTACCACAACGAATGCCGGCGAAGCCTTGTTTTGGCAAGCAGAAAGTTTAGTCCAACAAGGGAAATACAACGAAGCCGAGCGCCTGCTGAACCAATACATCGCTGGTTATAAGCAAGATCCGAATGTGAATAGCGCACACTATGTCTTGGGCTGGATCTATTTTAACTCCCAGCGTTATGAATTGGCCGCACGAAGTTTTGAGACCTTTCTGAACAACTTCCGCCCTACCGTAAACCAAGAAGCCTATCGTACAGATGCGCAAATGCGACTGGGGGATAGTTATTATGCCATGAAACGCTTTGACGATGCGGTGATGGCCTACCGCAAAGTGGGAAATCAAGGAACCGTTTACGCCTTGTTCCAAATAGGTCAGGCGTATATGAATAGTGGGCAAGATGCCGATGCCATTAATGCCTTCAGGAGGCTGGTAGGTAATTACCCCAATTCCGAATGGGCACCAGAAGCACAATACTTGGTTGGCTCCGTGCTGTTACAACAAGAAAAATACGATCTGGCCATCAACGAATTTTTTAATGCCCTGCGGTTTTATCCTCAAAGTGCCGAGGCTGCAAAAGCACAGTATGGCATTGGTGACGCCTATTTTAACCAAGACCGATTTAACGAAGCGATCAATGCCTATAAAGAAGTCGTAAACCGGTATCCACAAAGTCCGGTGGTTCCAGATGCTTTGATGGGCATCCAACTTTCATACTTAGCCCTTAACCAGCCCGGAAATGCGGAAGCCCTGATTGACCAGTACCTCCGACAAAATCCGGGTACGGATGTAGCAGACCAAGTGCGGTTTAAACAAGCAGAAATGCAGTTTCAGAATGGCGAAACTCAAAAGGCACTTACCGGTTTTCAGTATTTCCTCCAAGCCAATCGCAACCCCAATCTTGCTCCTGCGGCCACCTACTATGTGGGTGCAAGTTATTATCAATTAAGGGATTACCGGAATGCGGAGCAATACCTCCGATTGGTTTTAGACCGCTACCCTTCCGAGCCTGCCGCTTATGAATCTGCACGGCTTTTAGCCAACCTTTTCTTGGCAACAAACCGCCCAGCCGAGGCACTCAGCCTATACAAACGACTGGAAGCCAATGCCGATGGAGACATTTCTGAAATTGGTGAAGCCAAAATTGGCCAAGCACAAGCCATGATTGCCTTGAACGATACCGATGGTGCACGTCAACTTTTGGAACAAGTTTCTACACAATATGCCAATTCCGATGCAGGGAAAACGGCACTTCTACGTTTGGCTGCACTGAATGTTCAACTCAATAACCTAACGGCCGCCTTAGACCAATACCGCCGTATCGCCCAAACCAATGACGACGCCTTTGCAAGCGAAGCACAGTTCAAGTATGGAAGTTTATTGCTCCAAATGAACCGCGCCCAAGAAGCGCTTCAGGCATTTACGGCCATCCAGCAACGCTTTCCAGAGGTCATAGACTGGGTCGCCCAAAGCTATCTTGGACAAGCGCGTGCGTACAAGGCACTTGGCAACCGAAACAGTGCCCTCCAAGCATATGACCGCGTAATTACAGAATATGGAGACACCCCATACGCCCAAGTTGCACGATCAGAAAAAGCCACCCTTTAACGCCGGAACCGCAGCAAAAACCATTTAGGACTATGAAAAACAATCGTTTTGGGCTCCATGCAACCTTGACCCTCCTTACGATCTTGTTCACGCAAAGCCTGATCGCACAACCGGTGGTTCCGGATCTTAAGCCCAACGAAGTCGTTATTCGGAGCAAAAAACCGATCGAATTACCCAAGTTAGAACGTCCGGCCATTACAACCTTGGTCGTGCCACCCAAGCCATTCTCTCCGCCGGATGGCCAAACGCCCTACGTTGGAACGTATAAACAAAACCCAACAGATTTGCCACATAAATCTTTGGCAGATGTACCTTTAGGCGAACGCTTCAGTTTATCAACCGCCCAACCCCGACAGCTCTTGGTGAAAGCATCTGCCGGACGATACCTCACGCGCGAATTACAGGCCATTGCCCATGTACCCCTCCGTGATGGCGTCGCCTTTTTCGGCGATATAGACTATCTGGGCAGCGATGGGCACACCCCTTTTGATGCAAAACCCGATTTACAAGCCTCGTTTGCAAACCTCAACCTTAAACTTGGCTCCTCGCAAGAATATAAAAAGAGCATCGCTCGGCTCATCCTGAATGGATTTGCTACCCGAAACAGCCTTTTTGGTGCAGATACCAATGCAGTTGTTCTTGGCCCAAGACTTCTGGCACAGCCCAACCGAAAGGGCAGAGGATTCGGCATTGGAGGAGATTGGGAGGGATTGGCATCCGCTCGCTTTCCTTTTAACCTCCGAGCAAATTACCAGACCGAGCGCTTTGATACCGACATCCTCGCCATTGCGCCAGACGTTTATGCCAGAACCGAAAAGCGCATGAACCTTGGCGGCGATGCAAAATTCCCCATCGGTAAGGCGGAGGTCTTCATCAACTCCGATCTAACCCTTTCCGCCATTGATGCAAAAGCACTAATAGGATCAGATTTGCTCTCCCAATCTCTCAAAGGTGGCGTTATTTGGATGGCCTCCAAAGCCCTTTGTCTTAGTGCTGGACTTTTTTATGCAGGATTCGAAGCCTCGGAACGCAATATTGGTAGCGCTGCCCTTTCCCAAAACTACGTCTCTCCTTATCTACGTGCAGACTACTACTTTCCAAAAGGGCTACATTTATACCTAAAAAATGATCCAAGTCTCCAGCACCAGACGACATCCGGCCTTTTTGCGAAAAACCCTTATCTAATTGACGATCCGATCGTAAAACCAACCGTCAACACGGTGGCCATCGAGTCCGGTATCGGACATAGAAAGCAGCCATACCAAGTTGGTTTTAAATTAGGATATACCAAAAGTCCCGAATATTTGTATTTCCAAAAGACGACAAAACCTCGCTACAACGGGTATGCAAAAGGCGTATTTGAATCTCAATATGGGCGTGCAGATGTCATTTATGCACAGGTAGATGCCGGGGTTTCCCTTTTTCAAAAAATCTGGGCTTCCGTTTCTGCAAAGTTACAAGATGGAAGACTGATTGGAAGTAATGGCGCAAAAGACACCATTATCCCACATGAAGCCCCATTCGAGGCTTCGGGTAGTTTGGCCTATACTTTTTTGAACCAAAAAGCACGCCTTCAGACCGACCTCAACATGATTGGCACGAGATATGCAAGTATAAACAAGACAGATGAAGTTTCTCCAATTTTCGATATCGGCTTGTCTGCACGTTATCAGGTATGGAAAGACTACAGCGCGTATGCACAAATCAAGCATATTTCGGCAAGCCCATATGAACGTTGGGCGGGTTATCCAGAAGCGCGCCTTGTGATCATGTTGGGCGTGGAGGCAGCCTTAAATGTGTTAAATTAACGGTTTTTTTTTGGTATAAAATATTTACCCATAGGCTTAAAGATGGGTGCGATGTATTATCTTAAGCACACTATCCCGTTTTTGAACCAATCTTTTGTTTTCTTTTATCATGAACGATCCATTGCCTCGATTTCGACGCGAAGACGTGTTCCAAACAGCACAAATTCCCGAATCAGATATACAGTCTCCAATTCCGAATCCGGCACAAGCAGCAGCAGCCGTATTGGATGCTTTGTCCTCTGATGCTCCTGAAGAAAAAGTTTTCTTTTCGGAAGAACATACACATTCCGCAACCCTCGCGCAGGACTTGCCTATTTCTGGAAGCTCTGCCGCCGAGACTATTGCAGAGAGTGTTTCTGGTTTTGATGAAACCCTCCATGTGGCTGCACCCGAAATTACAACAGAGGGCTTCATCGCTGAGATTCCGCATAACACATCAGAAGTACCTGTAGATATTCGTGCGGTGGACGGCATAAACCGATTTGTATATGATGAAGCCGTAGGCGACCCAATGGATACCGCCTCTTTCGGAACTCCGGTGGTCTTGGCAGGAACGTCCCTCCCTCCTGTTATCGAAAGTGCTGCCTCGCCTCCCCCCGAAGTCCTGCCCGCACCCTTGCCTGAAGATGCCAAGTCGTCTATGGAACCGAGTCTGGGCATCCCTCCTATAGACATTGACCCAGCATTATTAAACTTGGGAAATAGCCTGCCGGATGAATTACAATCCCCTATTATAGATCTCACAAAATCGGTAGCCGATTTACCGGATGATGCACCGAATGCCGGAATGGACTCACCCCTCATGGTACTTGACGCCGTATCCATCCCAATCCCCTCCGAAGAAGCCTTAAACAACCTTGCCGATTTGCAGGAACTGGCAGAAGCGCCATCGGAAATATCTGCTGATGCGCCACCCAGCCCACCCAAAATCGGATCAGAACCCGTTGCACCACCACCCAACGATCCTAAACAGGAGATCGCTATGATGTTAGAACAAGATGAACCGGCCTTTACCGTAGCTGTACGGTATCTCGAAACCTATCGCCAAGACCCTACGGGAGAATCGGGAGCCGATGCCCTTTTTTGGGCCGCAGAAAATTATCAAAAAGCGGGACTGCCCGGAAAAGCGCGTGGTTTATTTCAAGACTTTGTTCGACAATTCCCCGAACACCCTAAAGTACGAACCGCCCAAGAATATCTTCAATGGATTGATGTCGATACCCCTTCGGAAGAACAGGTAACACGTCCAACCCTAAACACCGCTTTGGCCTCACAAATACCTGTAGAAGCCAAACAGCCGGCAATGGACGTGTCCTCATATTCCGCACCATTGCCTAATTTCAAGCCCCTTGGTGATCAAACGGCGGCGCAAGGAAGTCCAACACCACTACCCAAACCAGCCTCCGAGGAGACCTACCACTACGTCGCGCCGCCCGTGATGGGGCCGGCCATGCGAAATCCTCCGGCGCAACCCATCCCCCAAACCCTCCGAATGGCGCCCGCTGTGGCGGAACAAAAGCCCTTGGAACCTGTATCTACGGAAAGTAGCAAAGCAACACCCGTTGCCACAGCCACTCCTGTTCCGCTTTTGTTACGAGCCAAAAATTTTGTACAATCTAAACCTCCCAAAGTGCGCGGCTTAATTTACATCTTGAGTGGCCTTGCCCTCTTCCTGATTGCCTTGGTCTTGTTCACGCTAAGTCGCGGACTTTTCTCCAATACAAACGGCCCAACCATCTCCCAAACCGGACAAACAGGTACAACCACCGAAAGTTTGGTACAACCTTCGGGTACAGCACCTGCACCGGGGACATCTGGGGGAACAAGCCTTACAGGTACGGGCGACGACAATACTGCAACCGGTGGTAGTACGGGACTTGCCGCAGGCGGCGGGAATGACAGCACAAATGCCGAAGCGTTCAAAAACCCCATCGAAGTACAAGGCGGTGGCGACCTTAATGTGCCCGCTGGAGGCTGGGGGTGGTCTCTTAAATTCACCTCGAACCGAGCAGAATTGGAAAAGATGGCTGCAAACCTGAGAAGTCGCGGATACCGCACAGGAATCCTCACCATCAGTTCGCCACAACAAGGCTATCGCTTGGTTTTAGGTCAGTTTAAAACGAAGGACGAAGCAAAAGCTGCCAAAGGGAAGTTGCCTTACGATACGCCCAAAGACGCTTGGACGGTCGAAATTAAATAAGAACCAGATTCCTTTCCTGCGTTTCGATGATTCGGAACGCAGGAATTTTTTTCTACTTTTTTGTTCCGCAAAACCCATGTCATTGTATAACGGATTGATTTTTGCCTTACAGCAACCTGCCACAACGAATATCACCACCCAGCCTAACCCTGCCGCTTCGCCTTTAACGCAAACAAACAATATGCTGGACTTGGTTTGGTCTGGTGGGTGGGTCATGATCCCCATTATTATTGCGTCTTTGCTGGCCGTCTATGTATTCATTGAGCGCTTTATCCTCTACCGAAAAGCTGCGGCACATGAAAATTTCATCGAGTACATCCGCCGTTATTTGCAAGCAGGCGATGTTCGTGGAGCAATCAACTATTGTTCTACGGTCTCGAAACCCGTTGCACAAGTTGTCAAAAAAGGATTGGACAGAATTGGGCGTCCAATCACCGAGATTCAGGAAATTGTCCTTATCGAAGGACGCGACCAAGCCTACAAATTAGAAAAACGCTTGGTATGGTTGGCAACTATAGCAGGCGTTGCCCCTCTCTTAGGATTTTTAGGAACTGTTTTGGGGATGGTCGAAGCATTTCAGTCAATACAAAGCATGCAAGGCCAAGTCAATCCAAGCGTGCTTGCTGGTGGTATTTGGACGGCTTTGATCACCACTGTAGGCGGGCTTATTGTTGCGATCCCGACCCAAATTGCATATAACGCACTTTTAGAACGCTATCATTATATCGTGAATCAAATGGAGCGCTTCTCCTCCGATTTTATTGATTTGCTTCAGGAGCCAGTGCCCACACTGGTTATGCCTCAGCAAACCACCCAACAATACCCATACCCCCAACAAAATCCGCCATACTGAGATGAGCCGTTTTCATTTTTCTACCAATAAACTCCGACCAATGGAGTCTTTTAGTCAGGCAGGTATGGCCGACATTACCATGTTGCTGCTCATTTTTTTCTTGTTGACGTCTAACTTCATCATCCAAAACGGGCTTCCCGTTAATGTACCAAAAGCCGAGGCCGGTACTCCAACGGACAGCGAGCGTTACTTGACGGTGATTGTAACGGAAAACAATGAGATTTATGTGAACCAAGTTCAGGTAAAAGAAGAGGATTTGGTGGGCACGCTTAATGCAAACAAAGGAGACCTTCAAAAGGTCGTTATCCGAGCAGATGAAAAAGCAAAACACGGGGTTGTAACCGCCGTTATGTCGGCGGCGGCGGCTTTAGATTTGAAGGTAGCGATTGCAACAGAACTACCCGAAGAGGTAACCGATACGGGCAATTAGGCCACACCCCGAATATCGTATTTAACTTAAGCCAAACCAAGAGACCGGAAAGTTTTCCGGTCTCTTTTTATTCAACCAACACATCGCCATAACTAACCATTTCACCTGTCAAACGATCAAAAATATACAACCTATGTAGGCCCTTGACCGTGGATACCGAGCCAGACGCAGAAAGTAGGCTGATGTCGAAATTGAAGGTGTATGAACCCGGAAGGCCCGTCTGTGCAATTTCATCCAAGAGTGTAAAACGTCCTTGGTCGTTATAACCACGCAAAGTAAGGCCATTCGGTAGTTGATCTGTTGCCGTAACAATGACCGGAAGCGTCACGAAACCGGAAGAAATGGGATTCGGAAAAGCAGGATTAAAACGGACATAGCCCGTATAAAACGGAGCCGTTCGCCAGTCTGTTTTATCCTCTTCAATGGCAGTACCACTTGCATTTTTGAGCAACCCACCTCCCTTATCGGTTCGGGTAACACCCGCTGGTTTTTGAGATGCCTCACGGATAAACGTCTCTTGTAACCCCGTATCGCATTGTGTTATAAAAAGGGCCAAAACAAGGAGAACGAACGGTGAACGTTTCATAGGAGACTGCGGTTAGATCGGCATTAATGGCCGTTTGCGTGATGGGTTGAAAAAGTCAGAACAATATTGCATAACAACAACTTAAAACTTTGAGCTTGGTCTTAAGTTTCACCCTTACCCATAATCTATAAACAAATTCCGTCAACTGTTTGTAAAGGGAATATTTCCAACTCATGGATTACAGCATACAAAACTTACTACGGAATATAAAGGTACTCAGGTATCTTCCGAATAACCGGCGTTGTTGTATGACTCGGATTGAGAAAGAGGCGAAGCGCTGCACGTTTACTTCAAGGCAGAAAACAGAAACCATGACCTATGGCAAATGCACCAATAACAAAGTTGTAACGCAGGATGAATCTGGGAAACTAGCGTCTGCAAACAAAACACGTATGACTCCTATCGTGCAGGCAGTGTACACATGATTTTGCGGAAAGCCGTTGACAAATCTGGGGTTAAACCTTATACTACTGTACATACGTTAAGACACTCATTTGCCCTACATTTGTTAGCCCAACGTATGGAATTACGGTATATTACAATCCCACTTAGGTCTTAAGCGAACCTAGACCACCGAGTTCAATACCCATTCACCGAGCGGACTATTGCCCAGTTTGTAAGCCCCTTGGAGACCTATAGACAATAAGGATATTGCCGCAATATTGTGGCAAAACAGATGTTGGCGGTAAGCAGTACGAACCACGCTCCAAACAGAAATTGACCAAAAGAAAAATACAAAAATCGCCTGAACATAACTCAAACTAAAAAATAACTCTAACTTTGTGCTATGCCTAAGTTGGACAAAATATATCTACTTAGAATGACCCATATTGAAAATATACCTCATATTATTCAGTGTGGCATTACGCATTCTACTTCTACCAACGCAAATCCTAATTTCAAACCAATTGGGGACAATAGCTTAATTTCAACACGAAATAATTACACATTAGATAACGGGAAATTATTGGGGGAGTATATTCCGTTTTATTTTGGTGTACGAACACCTATGTTGTATGTCGTACAAAATGGGTTCAATATGGTTGCCCCGACACGAGCAGAAGATATTGTGTATTGTGTTAGTTCCATTCAAAAAATAATCGACTTGAATTTAGACTTCGTTTTTACTGATGGACACGCAGTTGATAGTTTTAGTTCTCAGTACACAAAGGAAGATATCCAAAATATTGATCGTTTAATAGACAAAAATGCCATCAACGCCAAATATTGGAAAGACGAAAATGACCTTGATTTAAAGCGTAGAAAAGAGGCAGAGTTTTTGGTCTTAGGAGATATTGCAACTGACGGAGTTTTAGGTTATGTTACCTACAACGAAAATGCAAAAAAACGGCTCATTGACTTTGGAGCAGATGCTTCCAAAGTAGTTGTTAAACCCGAATATTATTTTTAAATTATGATACATTACAAAATAGGCAACTTATTGGAAAGCGAAGCAGATGCTTTGGTAAATACGGTGAATACCGTTGGGGTAATGGGTAAAGGCATTGCGTTGCAATTTAAAAATATGTTTCCCAATAACTTCAAACAATATGCTGATGCTTGCAAAAACAAAGAATTAGCTATTGGACAGTTATTAGTTACAGAAGAAAAATCACTGTTATTAGGAAAAAAAATTATTATCAACTTCCCTACTAAAACTAATTGGCGATTGCCCTCTGAATATGAATATATTGAAGTGGGACTCGTGGAACTCGTAAATATTATCAAAGAAAAAAATATAAAGTCAATAGCCATTCCACCACTTGGTGCAGGAAATGGGGGTTTAAATTGGAACAAAGTGAAACAGATTTTGGAAAAATATTTGACAGATATTGACTGCGATATCTATATCTACGAGCCAAATATCGCCATACAAGAAGTTATAAAAAAGGAAAGAGTGAAATTAACACCAGCAAGGGCAATGCTTCTTTCTGTGTTGTATGATTTAGTTCGTAATGGTGAATTTGCATCAGAGTTTGCCTCAGAAAAAATTGCTTATTTCCTACAAAGATTTGGTGCAAAAGATATTTTTAAATTAGAATTTCAACCAAATTTTTATGGGCCATATTCAGGAAAAGTAAAACATGTTTTGTATTATTTGAATGGAAGCTATATAAAGGGGTATAGTTCAAAAGATAAAAAACCTTTTGAAGAATTAGAATTAATTCCTGATGCTGAAATAGAAGTAAACCATTTTTTAAGTAAACCTGAAAATGAAAAATATAAAAATATTGTAGAAAAAACCAAATTGTTTTTAGCAGGATTTTATTCATCATTTGCGTTAGAATTAATTTCAACTGTAGATTTTATTATTTCGGAAAAGAATGCCAATACAGAAGAAAAGATTATCAAAGAATTAGAAAGTTGGAGTGACCGAAAGAAAACATTATTTACCAACCAAAAATATATTAAAATAGCATTGAATAACTTAAATTTACATCTAAACTAGAAAAAGCCCGAACCGCCAATATTGCATTTGTGTAAGTCGGGAAGATGTGCTAAATTAAATATCGGCAGTACCCAAAACGTTATATACCACTACAAAACAACTAAAATTTAGAAAAAAATGACAAAAACAAAAATACTAATTGCAGGAATTGGAGGAGTTGGGGGCTATTTTGGTGGAGTATTAGCTAAACAATATTTTAACAGTAACGAAATTGAAGTTTGCTTTTTTGCACGTGGACAGCACCTTGACGAAATTCAAAAAAATGGCTTAAAAATACTTAGCAACAAAGATGAATTTATTGCCAATCCTAAAATAGCGACTGACAATCCAAACGAAATTGGAATTGCTGACTTAATAATAGTTTGCACCAAAAGTTATGATATTGAAAATATTATTAAACAGTTAAAGCCTTGCATAAATCAGAAAACATTTATACTTCCTCTACTTAATGGTGTTGACAACAAAGAAAAAATTCAAATTTTACTTCCAGAAAACACTATCTTAGATGGGTGTGTCTATATAGTTTCTCGTTTGAAAAAGCCGGGAATTGTTGAAAAAATTGGTAATATTCAAACTTTGTATTTTGGTAAAGAAAATTTTATTAATGACCAATTAGAATATTTTAGATACATTTTTAACAATGCAAATATCGAAGCGACGCTTTCACAGAATATCTCTTCAATAATTTGGGAAAAATTTATTTTTATCTCACCAACAGCAACTGCCACAACCTTTCTTGATAAAAATATCGGAGAAATTGTTTCTGAAAACCATATTGAAACCATCACAAAATTAATACAGGAAGTTAAACAAATTGCAAAAGCTAAAAATATTGACATTGCAGAGAATATAACGGAAATTACAATAAACAAATTGAAGTCATTACCATTTGACGCTACGTCTTCGATGCATACCGACTTTAAAAACAAAGAATCTTTTAACGAATTAAAATCTTTAACAAAATATGTAATTGAACAAGGAATAAAATATAATATTGAAACACCAACATATATTAAAGCATATAACAAAATAAAAAGTGGCATATAACACGGGTTTTGCGTCAGGCGGGGTGACGTGCAAACTTGGAGCTTTGAGCTTCTATTCAAGTTCAGTGCAGGTTGACAGTTTAGTGCTCCGAAACCTGCCCGAGCGCCAAGCCCCGTAACGTTGTGTGCAACCCTAAAAAGGACGACACGAGCGACAGAAAACAAACAAAAAAATGAAAGACAAAATGCCAATGCTTCAGCAAAATCAAAAGAGCAGCATCCCCACGCTCAAAACCGACCCAATGCAGCACATTTGCTTTTGCCCCAACGCACCGTGTGACAACAAACTCGGTCTGACAGAAAAAACAGGCATTTAAAAAACTAACTTTGATAATTAAAAATTTAGCATAACAGACAACAAATGAGCGATAATTTAGCATTAGAAAAAACCCTTTGGCAAGCAGCCGACAAACTCCGCAACAACATGGATGCGGCAGAGTACAAACATGTTGTGTTGGGCTTGATTTTCTTGAAATATATTTCAGATGCTTTTGATGAACTCTATCAACAATTAGACGCAAACAAAAACGAAACAGGCGCCGACCCGGAAGACAAAGACGAATTCACTGCCGAAAGAGTATTCTACGTGCCACCGCAAGCTCGTTGGAAATGGCTACAAGGCAGAGCGAAACTACCAACTATCGGCAAGGACATTGACGATGCAATGGATAGTCTTGAACGAGACAATGCGTCTTTAAAAGGCGTTTTGCCAAAAGACTACGCCCGGCCTGCACTCGACAAACAACGACTCGGTGAACTCATTGACCTGATTGGCTCAATCACCTTAAGCAAAGGCGGAGACGGGAAAGGCAAAGACGTTTTGGGATTTGTGTTTGAGTATTTCTTGGGGCAGTTCGCAGATGCTGAAGGCAAAAAAGGCGGACAATTTTATACCCCTGCCAGCATTGTAAAACTCTTGGTGGAAATGCTTGCCCCCGAAGCCGAAAAACGGGTGTATGACGGCTGTTGCGGAAGTGGTGGCATGTTTGTGCAAAGCGAAAAATTCATAGAACTGCACGAACACCGCAAAGGCAAGATTTCCATTTTCGGACAAGAAAGCAATCCGACCACTTACAAGTTGGCAAAAATGAACCTCGCTATCCGTGGCATTGATGCCAAAATAGAGTTAGGCGACACTTTAATGAACGACAAGTTCCCTGAACTGAAAGTAGATTACATCATTGCCAATCCGCCTTTCAACATCAGCGATTACAACATCAATAAAGCCGAAACCCATAAATGGAAATATGGCGTTCCGCCAACGGGAAACGCCAACTATGCTTGGCTGCAACACTTTGTGAGCAAACTTGCACCTTTCGGAACGGCAGGAATTGTTTTGGCAAACGGCAGTATGAGTTCTGAAATAGCCACCGAAGGTGAAATCAGAAAAGCCATGATTGAAGCCGACTTGGTGGATTGTATGGTGTCGCTGCCTTCGCAGTTGTTTTACAATACCCAAATTCCCGCTTGTTTGTGGTTTTTGGCTCGCAACAAAACCGAAACCACCAAATTCCGAAACCGAACCAACGAAGTACTTTTTATTGATGCTCGTGAATTTGGCTCAATGATTAGCCGAAAACAAAAGGAACTGAGTGATGAAGACATTGCCAAAATTTCAGACACTTACCACCGATGGAGAAAATGTCTGAACCTTGATTCACTTGATAAAAATGATTTAAAAAGGGATAAATCAAGCCAATTATTTAATCAAAAAGATCATATTTCAGACTATTTTGACATTCCCGGCTTCTGCAAATCTGCCACTATCGAAGACATCCGCAAAAACAATTACATCCTGACCCCTGGGCGATACATTGACTTTAAAGAAGTGGAAGAAGACGGACAAGCATTTGAGGAGAAAATGCAGATGCTCACTTCTACTCTTTCAGAGCAAATGAAAAAAGCAAACGAGTTGGATGAAGCGATAAAAGTGAATCTTAAAAAAATCGGATTTGAACTATGAGCGAACACGACATCAGGTGGCAGCAACGCTTCGATAATTTCTTAAAAGCCTTTGCCCTTTTGGAAAAAGCGGTTTTGCAGCACCAAGAAAGCGGGCTTTCGGAGTTGGAAGAACAAGGGCTTATTCAACGCTTTGAATTTACCCACGAACTGGCTTGGAACGTACTCAAAGATTACTTTGAATATCAGGGCAACACAAATATTACCGGCTCAAGAGATGCCACACGCGAAGCTTTTAACAAAGGGCTTATTGAGGATGGCGAAGGCTGGATGGAAATGATAAAAAGCCGCAACAAATCATCACACACCTACAATGAAGACACCGCAAAAGAAGTCGTTCAACATGTCACCGAATGGTACTACGATTTGTTTGTGGCGTTTAAAGCGAAAATGACTTCCCTAAAACTTCCATAAACCATGTTCGGACTGCAGCAAAAACATATAGATGCGATCAACGCCTGCTTTGCCCAATACCCACAAATTGAGCAGGTGATACTTTATGGCTCACGGGCAAAAGGCAATTACAAAAACGGCTCCGACATAGACCTGACCATAGTGGGGGATTTGGACTACAATAGCTTGCTGAAATTAGAAAATCAATTGGACGACCTGCTCCTGCCCTATAAAATGGATCTCTCGCTAAAACATAAAATTACCAACCCGGATTTGTTGAATCATATTGAGCGGGTGGGGAAGGTGTTTTATGAGAAGGCAATCGAAAAGGTGTTAAGCAAGCCTGATGCAGCGTATGGAAAACCAAGCGAGTGGAAAACATATAAGTTGGGGGAATTGATACACTTAGTTGGGGGTGGGACACCAAAAACTACTGTTCCAGAATATTGGAATGGAGAAATTCCGTGGCTTTCTGTTGTTGATTTCGGAAAAGGACTTAAAAAAGTTTACCAAACCGAAAAATCCATAACCGAAAAAGGGCTTAATGAAAGCAGCACTAAAATTTTGAAGGAAGGACAAATCATTATTTCTGCCCGTGGAACTGTTGGAGAATTAGCAGTCTTAGGCAGAGATATGGCATTTAACCAATCGTGTTATGGTATTTATGCCAATGAAAAAACAGAGAACAATTTTCTTTACTATCTTCTTAAATACAGCATTGTCAAGATTAAGAAAAACACCCACGGGGCTGTGTTCGATACAATCACAAAACAAACTTTTGACAATATAGAAGTTTCAATCCCTGAGAGTAAAGAAACCCAAAACCAAATCGCCGCCATCCTCTCCTCCCTCGACGACAAAATAGCACTCAACCTACAAATGAACCAAACGTTGGAAGCCATGGCTCAGGCCATTTTCAAGGAGTGGTTTGTCAATCTCAACTTCCCCAAAAGTCTGAACCTTGATTCATTTGATTTGCCTGATTTACATGATTTAAAGAATCAGGACAATCAAGAAAACCCCAAAAATCACAGTTCAGACAATGGACTGCCGAAGGGGTGGAGAATGGGTCCCATTAGAGAATTAATAGATGTGCAAAATGGTTACGCTTTCAAAAGCGGTGATTTTCTTGAAAAAGGCAATAATGGTGTAATAAAAATTAAAAACATTTCTAATAATGTAGTTGACATAGTCAATATGCAATTCGTTTCTGATGAAGTTGCTAAAAGCATCGGCAGTCGCTTCAAGGTCAAAAGTGCCGATTTACTTATTGCAATGACTGGTGCAGAAGTTGGTAAAGTTGGCATTGTGCCAAACACTGAAAAGAAACTTTGGTTAAATCAGCGAGTAGGCTCTTTTAAGGAAAAAATTAATTACGCAAAGTGGTTTGTTTATTTGATACTTTCTACAAAAGAATATCAAAACGTATTACTGAGTTCTGCAAGCGGAAGTGCACAGCCAAATATTAGTGCAGCACAAATTGAAAGTGTAGAGACATTAATCCCAACTCACAATTTCATTGAAAATTTCGGAGAAATTGTGAACCCAATATTTGAAAAGATTTTAGATAATTTCAAACAAAACGAAGTTTTAACCCAACTCCGCGACACCCTTCTCCCCAAGTTAATGAGCGGACAAATTAAACTTTAAAGGCTATGATAAACACCATTGAAATTTTTGAAGCGGACAACCGCCAGATTGAAGTTAGGATGTCGTCGGACACCGTATGGTTGACGCAAGCTCAGATGTCGGCTTTATTTGAGCGAGACCAGTCCGTCATTTCCCGACACATTCGGAATGTGTTTGCAGAGGGCGAATTGGAAGAAAAAAGCAATATGCAAAATTTGCATATTGCAAATTCCGACAAGCCCGTAGCGTTTTACAACCTCGACGTCATCATCTCTGTCGGTTACCGCGTGAAATCGCAGCGCGGCACCCAGTTCCGCCAATGGGCTACGCAGCGGCTCAAAGACTACTTGGTGCAGGGCTACGCCCTCAACCAAAAACGCCTTGAGGAATTGGGCAAAATGGTGCAGCTCATTGAGCAGTCGGGCGGCAGCGCAAGCCTCCAACTTGGCGAGGCCAAGGGGTTACTGGAGATTTTGAGCGGCTACACCCGCAGTTTTGTGCTGCTCAATCAGTACGACAGCCATAACCTGCCCTCAGCGCCTTTTAACCCCAATGTTACCTACGAAATAGCGTACGACGAGGCCAGTACCGCCATTGCCGAACTCAAAAAGCAACTCATCGCCAAAAAAGAAGCCACCGAACTGTTCGGCAACGAAAAAGACGACAGTTTTTCAGGCATTTTGGGCAATATTGTACAAACCTTTGGCGGGCAATATCTTTACCCCAGCATAGAGGAGCAAGCCGCCCATCTGCTCTACTTTGTCATCAAAAACCACCCGTTCACCGACGGCAATAAGCGGATCGGCGCGTTCCTTTTTGTCTGGTTTTTGGAAAAAAACAAACACGCCCTGAAACCCTCGGGCGAACTTAAAATCAACGACAACGCCCTGACTGCTCTGGCGCTGCTCGTAGCCCAAAGCGATCCCGCCGAAAAAGAACTGATGATCCGATTAGTCTGCAACCTTATCAATGCGTAAATGAGAAACAGCATCACCGAAAACGAAATAGAAGATATTGCCCTTTCCTACTTGCAGGACTTGGGATATTCCGCCCTATTGGGCACGGTGATTTCACCAGATGGTGAGCACCCCGAAAGGCAATACAACGAAGTGGTGTTGCTTACCCGTCTGCGTGATGCCATAGACAAACTCAATCCCACCCTTTCGCAAGATGCCAAAGAAGATGCCCTGAAAAAAGTATTGCGTACCGAAAGCCCCAATGCCTTAATCAACAATGAAAACTTTCACCGCTACCTGACCGATGGCGTAGATGTGGAAGTAAGAACCGATAGCGGCATTCGTGGCGAGAAAATTTATATCGTTGATTTTGAAAATCCTGAAAACAACGAGTTTTTAGCCATCAACCAGTTTACGGTGGTGGAAGGCAACCAAAACAAACGCCCCGATATTATCCTATTTGTCAACGGCTTGCCTTTGGTGGTGATAGAACTCAAAAATGCGGTGGACGAAAACGCCAACCTGAAATCGGCATTCAACCAACTGCAAACCTACAAACAAGCCATTCCTTCGCTGTTCACTTACAACAGTTTGCTCATCATCAGCGATGGGTGGGATGCCCGTTGTGGCACCGTCACCAGCGATTTCGGTAGGTTCATGACGTGGAAGACTCCGCCCTCAACCCCAACCCTTCTCCCACGGGGAGAAGGGAGCAGCTATCGTGGAAATCTTAAATATTCAGGGTTAATCGAAGAAGCCCGTGAATTAAGGAAAAAGCAAACCAAAGCAGAAGAAATCTTTTGGCAATTGGTACGCAATAGAAAATTCAATAATCTCAAATTCAGAAGACAGCACCAGATTGGAAATTATATTGCGGATTTTTATTGCGATGAGTATAGGTTAGTGATTGAATTTGATGGTGAAATTCACAATTCAACAGAACAACAAAAACACGATAGTAAAAGAGATAAATTCTTGAGCAGTTCAGGGTTTAAGGTGATTAGATTTAAGAATGAAGAATTGCTAAACGCTCCAGATTCAGTTTTTGAAAAAATCGATAGGGCAATTTTAGGTAATTCACAAAAAGTCAATAGCTCCTCTCCCACTGGGAGAAGCGGGGGTGAGGGATTACTTGAAATGGAAGTGATGTTTCACGGAATGTTGAACAAACACACACTATTGGATTTAATCCGTCAGTTTATTGTCTTTGAAAAAACAGGTAGTGATGTTGCATGCAGCGTTTCTAAAAAGATAGCCGCCTATCATCAATATTATGCAGTAAATAAAGCCGTAGAAAGCACCGTAACCGCCAGCGGGCGCCATGGCGACAGGCGTGGCGGTGTCATCTGGCACACACAGGGCAGCGGCAAAAGTTTGAGTATGGTTTTCTTTTCCGGCAAGCTCATCATTGAACCGAGAATGGAAAACCCCACCTTGGTTATCCTGACCGACCGTAACGATTTGGACGAGCAACTGCACGAAACCTTTACCAATTGCCAGCAACTTTTAAGGCAAGAACCCCAAAAAGCCGAAGACCGAAAAGATTTAAGAAAATTACTGAAAGTGGCATCAGGTGGCATTGTGTTTACTACCATCCAGAAGTTTATGCCCGTTAGGGCTGACCTGCATATCAGCCCTGATGACAATGTGCTAAACGAACCGGCAGTAGAATACATCGGTGCAGATATACAAGCATTGAGCGAACGCAAAAACATTGTAGTTATTGCAGATGAAGCCCACAGAAGCCAATATGATTTCATAGATGGCTTTGCCAAACATTTGCGCGATGCACTGCCCAATGCCACCTTTATAGGCTTCACGGGTACCCCCATTGAAACCACCGACAAAAACACCCAAGCCGTTTTCGGCAACTATGTCGATATTTACGACATACAGCAAGCCGTAGAAGATAAAGCCACCGTTCCGATTTTCTATGAAAGCCGTTTGGCCAAAGTACATTTTGCAGACGAGGAGAAAGTAACCATAGATGAGCAGTTTGAAGAACTCACAGAGGGCGAAGAATTAAGCAGCCGCCAACAGATGCGTGCAAAATGGACACGCTTGGAAGCGATTGTGGGCAACCCCAACCGGCTACAAAAAATTGCCGAAGATTTGATCTATCACTTCGAGCAGCGAAACGCCGTATTGGAAGGTAAAGCCATGATAGTTTGTATGAGCCGTAGAATTTGCGTTGAACTCTATGATGCCATTATCCGAATTCGTCCGCTTTGGCATTCAGATGATGACGATAAAGGTACTATCAAAGTAATCATGACGGGCAGCAGCAGCGACGTCCTGAATATGCAATCCCATATTCGCAACAAACCCAGAAGAAAAGCCATAGGCGACCGTTTGAAAAATCCGAACGACCCATTGAAATTGGTCATTGTTCGGGATATGTGGCTTACAGGCTTTGATGCCCCTTGTTTGCATACGCTGTATGTGGACAAGCCCATGCGTGGACACAACCTGATGCAAGCCATAGCACGGGTAAACCGCGTATTTACCGAAGGCAAAGAAGGCGGTTTGGTCGTGGACTATTTAGGTATAGCACAAGAACTGAAAACAGCCTTAGCCGACTACACGGCAAGCGGTGGCGAAGGCAAACCCACACTGGATCAGGAATTGGCAGTTGCCAAAATGTTGGAACTGCACGAAGCAATAGACTACCAGTTAAGGCATTTTGATTGGCGTAAATTCTTCACACTTACACCCGAAGAAAAACTGAAATTCATTCCTGTCATCGTGGATTACATTTTCAGTCAGGAAAACGGAGAGCAGAGTTTCACGGAAAACACCAAAAACCTGTTGAAAGCCTTTGCGATTTCCGTTCCCCACGAACGGGCAATGGCCATCCGTGATGATGTGGCCTTGTTCCAAGCCATCAAATCACGGTTGGTGAAAATATCCGACAGAAACGAAGGCGGTAAAACGGACGAAGAAATGGAAACCGCCATCAAGCAAATCATTTCAGAAGCCATCACAGCCGACAATGTGATAGACATTTTTGATGCCGCAGGACTGAAAAAGCCCAACATTGAAATTCTTGATGAACGCTTTTTGCAAGAACTAAAAGACTTACCCCAAAAGAACTTAGCTGTTGAGTTATTGAAAAAATTACTCAAAGACGAAATCAAAAAGCGGACAAAAATAAACTTGGTAGAAAGCAAGAAGTTTTCCGAAATGTTAGAAGATGCCATCAAACGCTATCACAACGGAATGATTGACGCGGTAGAGTTTTTGGAAAAAGTGCTTATTCCTTTTGCCGAGCAAATGAAAGAAGCCGATAAACGTGGTGAGAAATTGGGCTTGGATGACAGAGAATATGCCTTTTATACGGCTTTGGAAGTAAACAACAGTGCCGTAGCTGTATTAGGTGACGACATACTCAGACATATTGCACAGGAACTTTTAAAGACCGTCCGCAACAGCACAACCATTGATTGGACAATTAAGGAAAGTGTTCAATCTGCTTTAAGACGAAACATCAGACGAATTTTACGACTGCACGGCTATCCGCCCGACTTACAAGAAAAAGCAGTTGATACCGTAATCACCCAAGCAAAAATGTTAGCAGAAGATATAGTGATGAATGGAGACAAAACAGAACAATAAGCCCACTCATTTGGTGGCACATTTGCAAAACCATACAAGCCAAGCCGCAAAATAACGTAAACGTAGAAAGAGAAGCGCCTTAGCGGTTTTTCTCGTCGTCCATGATGCGTTTTTCCAATTCCAATCCTTGTTTTTTAAGGGCAGCCTCCAATGGACGCAGAACCTCTTGGATAACGTGCCGTTCCATGTAAGGGATTTTACCTTTGTGTCCCGAAATCAAATATTTTCGATACGCATTGATGTAAATCCGCACAAAGCGTGATTGAAACATCGTGGCTTCGAGTTGAACCAAGATTTTATAGACCTGAAAGTCGCGGATTTTCTTTTCTTGCGTAACGATCACGCCCTTTGCTGGGCCGTTGGTCAGTTCCCATCCAGCTTCAAGGAAGGCGGATTTAGCTTTTTCTAATGCTGCCTCACGCGGGGCAGCACGGTAGTCGCGGTAGATGGGCGTTAGGGCTGGGGTACAGGCACTCCCAAAAAGAATTGGCACAAAGGCAACAAAAAAGCGAATACTTAGGGACATAGACATAAGGGTTATAAGCGAATGGCCGCTACATACACAAAAACCGTCACAAAAAAACGGGTGGTCCACTCACCCATTGGAACCACCCGTTCGGCGCTCAGTTGTCTTTGCGCCTGCATTGCACCCTCTTTTGAGCAGTTGGCAGGAGGTTTAGCCATCCGCTCTTGAATAAAGAAGTATCAAAATCATGCCAAACAAAAAAACGGGCCAGTCTGCCCCCATTTTAGGGTTTTGCAGAAAAATATGTCTGGTTAATTGGACAACAGTGTATCTAAAGCAAAACGACTAAGCGGCCTCGACCGGACAAACCCTTTTCAGCCAATCCATCAACAGTGCATTAAATTGTTCTGGATGCTCCATCATGGGGGCATGTCCACATTCTTGTAGAAAATGCAATTCAGCATTGGGTAAACGGGCTTTAAACTCATTCGCAACATCTGGCGGGGTCAGTTGGTCATTTGCGCCCCAAATAATCAGGTTTGGCATCTCCAATTCGTGCAGAAAATCCCCTACGACATCATGAGCAGAAGAGCGGGCCATTGCAATTAGCTTAAGGGCATACTCGCGATTGTTTACAATTTTGCTCACTTCTTCCAGAAAATGATCGTTAAAATGCTTATCCGCATCATAGAATGTGAGCCGTGCCCGTGAGCGGATAAACTCCAAATCCTTACGGCGGAAAAATTCGCCACGCATAGCCAATTCCCGAATACCGGATGAACCTGCCAGTACTTGTGCAAAAACATCTGCTTTGTGGTCTCGGATGTAGTGCAAGCCCACTTGCCCGCCCAAGGAATTTCCCACCACAATCATCTTTTCCGGTTTCCCAAGGGCTGCAACAAATTGAGCCACATATTTTGCCAATCCGGGCACATGGGTTTGGCGCAAGGGCATTTTATAGCAAGGTAGAAGCGGGACAATGACCCGATAACCAACCTCGGCAAACGGTGCGACGTTGTTTTTCCAGTTTTCGACATCTCCCAAGATGCCATGCAGGTACAATAAAGCAGGACCATTTGCGGGACCTTCGTCCCAGTAGGTAAATTCGTCCTTTTGCTTAAACGTAAAAGAATAGGTGGACATAATCATTTTGGTTGTTTACGGTCGGGCTAATCGCCGCTGAAGGGCATGGGTAAAGTTTGCCACAGCGGTTGTAGAGAACCGAAAATACAAGGATGGTTCGATGAGTTCCAATTCCATGACCATAAATTGATTTTTCTCAGGATGTTGGCGCACCCAATCTACCCGTGCCTGAAAGGGCAATTCCGGCAATTGTTCTATGATGCGCTGGCTTTGTTGCAATAAGCGATCTGGCGGTTCACATGCAAAAATTTGACCTCCATGTTCTTCCTGCACCCGAAAATCGCCCGTGCGTGGTTTTTTCAGTATGGCATGGCTGTATTTGCCCTCAAAGAAAAAAAGCGAATATTCCCCTTCATGTAGAATTTCAGGGACAAATGGCTGTAGCATAAACGCCCGATCTCGGAAGGTATCGGCTAATATAGGCCATCGTTCAACCACATTTTCGAGAAACAGGCGGTGGGTATGATCCGCATTGGCCGAGATCACAGGCTTAAGGATGAGTTCGGAAGTATTAAACTCTCGAAATGCTTGAAAAACCTGATCTTGCGTCAAATCAACATCCCCCCAAATCGTAGGGACAATGGGGATGCCATGTGCGGCGAGGTCTCGTAAATAGTTTTTGTTGAGATTCCACTTCACCAAAGAGAGGCTATTCAGGAGCGGGACGCCTGTTTGTTCGATGCCAAGAAGTACCTCAAAAAAAGCTTGTGGCGCCTTCTGATAGTCCCACGTAGAACGAATCACCACCGCATCAAAAACACGCCAATCTACGCCCGATCTACGCCAAGGAATCATTTTTACCTGCCACCCGTTTTCTTGCAGATTCTGCACCACCAATTCATCGTCACAAACATAGTTCGTAAGGTCTTCGATTGAAAGAAAAGCAATCCGAGACATTTATTTTTTGTTTAGTTAAGGATTCGTTTGGTTAAGGATTCATGCACACACCCAAGATAAGCCCTAAACACCTTCCCCAAACCGCCCCATCGTTTTTTGGTAGAATCTAAAACTAAACATCGCTCGGCTTTCTGAAAGTTGATTTTATGCCTATCTTTCGGTTCTTAACCATCAACCATTAACCCCATCAAGATGACCAAAGAAGCCATACAAGTCGCGATGACCAAAGTTTTAGACACTTGGTTGCTCGCTATAGACCAATACAGTGAAGCGGATTTAATTCGCCAACCAAACGCAGACGACTGGAGCATTGGACAGGTGTATCAGCACCTCATTATCGGAACCCGTGTTTACCACATGCGGAACGTTCTTTCCTGCCTTAACCAGCCCCAATACACTGACCGTTCCCCCACCGAAGACGGCTTTAAGATACTCTCGAATGGCGAGTTCCCATCCGTCAAAATCAAAGTTCCGGCTTCCCCGCAATATACCCCACCGCAACCCGAAAGCCTCGATAAGGTGCGGGAAGACCTCTTAGCGCTCAAGAGTGATCTCTTGGGCTTGGGCGAACAGGTCTATGACTCCGAGTCGAAAGGTAGAATGGCACACATGCGGTTTGGCTTTCTGAATGCCTCGGAGTGGTATTACTTGATTGAGATGCACTTCCGGCATCACCTTCGTCAGAAAGCAAACTTAGACCGCTGGTTAGCCGGAGGAAGTTACGATTAATTGCTGCTCTGAGGAGATGAGCGAACCGTAAAGAGCAAATAGGCGGTAATACCTATCGCTGTGGAAAGAATGCCTATTCGCACCCATGAAGGGCGGTTGCGCACGGGCACTTCTCCTATGGTTTCCGGGAATTGTGGGTCTTGAACCCGTTTAAGGTCTTTTAGGGCGATTTGGTCTTCGTGTTTTTGTACGCAGACATCGGTTGCCAAAACTTTCCCGATTGGATCAACCACGTCAAAAGTCCATTGCACTGAGACCACACGCTTGGCAGTACCGCGTCGTTTCCCCGAAAAATAGCGCACATTTATATTTTCCCCTTTAAACCTAAAACTCGCCGTTCCTTGAGGGGCGTCAGTTTTTGAAAGGAAAACAGGTGTTCCTTGGTTTGTGATGGCGCTCAAAAAAACGTGTTGGAGATAAAGGAAATCTGATTTTTCTGGCAGCCATACAATGCCGTTTGGTTGTATAGGAATTTTTGTCCCACACTCGGTTGTAAGGTTCATCAGGAGGGTTTGGTTTGAGGTTTGTGCAAAGGCGGGAACAAACCACCAAGCTGCAAACATCAATAAAGTTGCAAGTTTGACAAACAACCTCATGGGCATTTTTTTTGATTTGATTTAAAGGAGAACCCACATATGTACGGCAAACCACTTGTCAGCATTATCATGGGCAGCGATTCTGACCTTCCGGTGATGCGTGCCGCAGCAGATTTCCTCAAAACCTTTGAAATTGGCGTGGAGGTCACCATAGTATCGGCGCATCGAACACCAGAGCGTTTGTTTCAATATGCCCGCACCGCACACGAGCGAGGGATTTCCGTCATTATCGCTGGTGCGGGTGGGGCTGCACATTTACCCGGTATGGTGGCATCGCTCAGCCCATTGCCTGTCATTGGTGTTCCTATCAAGTCTTCCAACTCCATAGACGGCTGGGACTCGGTTTTGTCCATCCTTCAAATGCCTTCTGGTGTTCCCGTTGCGACGGTTGCACTAAACGGGGCACAGAATGCGGGCATTTTGGCCACACAGATGTTGTCGTTACAAATTCCAGAACTTCGTGACCGCATCTTACAATTTAAGAAGAACTTAGAACGTGGGGTTGAACAAAAGTTTCAAGTCTTAGAAGCCACAGGCTACGAGGCGTACCTAAATGAAGTGCCAAAAGGCTAAACAAGCATTGGTTATAAGTGAACTTCTTTCAGAAATTCTTCCAAAAACTGCTCGTCGTGGATCAGTACGGCGCGAGCTTTAGAGCCTTCAAATGCACCAACCACACCCGCACGCTCCAACTGATCTACAATCCGAGCGGCTCTGGTATAACCAATCGAAAATTTGCGTTGTAGCAACGATACAGAGCCTTGTTGAGCACGAACAATGACCCTAGCGCAATCGTCAAAGAGCGGGTCTTTGCGGTCTGCACTTCCACCCCCATTTGTAGAAGCCGCCTCCACCGTTTCCCCACCTTCATCCACAGATGGAAGCAAATAAGGCCCCGGCCCACGTTGATTCGCAATAAATTGGGTCACTTCTTCCACTTCGTCCACCGAGATAAAAGGCCCTTGTAGGCGAATCATCCGGCTGCCACTCATGTACAACAAATCGCCATTTCCCACCAATTGTTCGGCCCCCATCTGGTCTAAAATGGTTCGGGAATCTATCCGAGAAGCCACTTGATAGGCCATCCGAGCCGGAAAATTGGCCTTAATCAATCCAGTGATCACATCCACCGAAGGACGTTGAGTGGCCAGCACAAGGTGAATTCCTACGGCGCGTGCCATCTGTGCCAATCGCGCAATGGGACCTTCGATTTCTTTTCCAGCCGTCATCATCAAGTCCGCCAATTCATCCACGATCACAACGATATAGGGCAAATGGCGATGTACCAAGTGCGGGTATTCTTTTAGAGGCGTACCTTCGAGCTTGTTCTTATGGAGTTTACGATTATAGTCCCGAATACCACGCACCGTTAGATCCGAAAGCAAATCGTAGCGCATCTCCATTTCCTTCTCACAACTTTTTAGAATCCCAAACGCTTGGCTATAGTCCGTGATAATCGGGGATTCCGCAGCTTCTGGCATGGCGATGTAATGATTTGCAATGGCTCCATACTGCAAGAGTTCAATTTTCTTTGGGTCAATCATCACGAACTTTAGGTCATTCGGATGGCAATGGTAGAGCAGACCCGTAATTAAACAGTTCACCCCAACGGACTTCCCCGAACCCGTAGCCCCAGCGATCAGCAAGTGCGGCATCTTGGTCAGGTCTTCGATATATACCTCCCCTTCAATGGTTTTTCCCATTGCAACGGGCAGGGCATGATCGGCATGACGGAATTTATCCGCAGCCAATATGCTTCGTACCCGAACGAACTCGCGGTTCTTATTCGGAATTTCTATACCTATTGCTGCCTTACCCGGAATAGGCGCAATAATCCGAATTCCCTTGGCGGCCAAAGCCATTGCAAGGTCATCTTCTAAAGATTTGATTTTACTAATCTTAACCCCCGGTGCAGGAGTCAGTTCGAAGAGGGTAACAGTTGGCCCAACCACCGCTTCTACCCCACGAAGTTCGATATTGTACGTCCGCAGTTTCTCGACCAAGAGTTCCTTTTTATGCTCCAGTTCTAAACCCGTGTGTGTGGGTACGCGGATGGCCAAAGACGGCGAACCCTCGCGTGGAATGATGGTACAGCGCGTATTGGGCAAATGGGCCAATCCAGAAGCCAGTGCATGTAATTGCCCTACTTCCACATCTTGTGACGGAACCAATTCGTACAAAAGCCCAGCTTGAGTTTTGGTTTGGTTCAACGCCGAGATTTGCAAATTCGCATTGGTAATGGCTTCTATCAATTCATCGTATGCCTCTTCGCTTTGTGTTCTCGTGCGTTGGCTTACTTCTACGGCCAGAGTGGTACTGCTCCAAAGCGGAATTGTGAGGCGTGCATGGGAAAACTGATGAATAAGTTCTTCTTCTACGCCTTTAAGTGTTGGCGCATCGGGCGTATTGGAGATTCGGATTTTGAAATGTGCATGGGTGGTTTCGCGTTGCACCTCGATGGCATCATAAACAACACTCCGACGTTGTAAAACCTCTCGCAGGAACTGCTCAATATGCCCCGCCTCGGCCTCGGCCACCTTCCTTGCTTCATTTTCACCATCGGTCAACAATTCCAAGGAAGGCATGGAGAAGTCCGCCGCAAAACTGATAAAGGGCAATCCTTTTGGTGTTGTAATGGCGGTAATAGGCTCCTCAACCGACGGACGGATGGTTAATGGCAAATCCGTTTCGCCTTTTTCAGGTAAAGGGGCGGGTTCTGGCTTGATAAAGGCGGGTGGAACCGTTAGGGGTGGTTCAAAGGATGGCGTGGTTGGAATAGGTTGAGTGGGTATTGGCGTAAAGGTACGAACGAGGGGTGGTGCTATGGGTTCTGGTTCTATTTCGCTTGTTGTCCGTGAAAAAACGCCTTCCTTCTGGGTCGTAAAAGGCAGAATCTTCTCCTTCGTACTCGGTTCTTTCTGTCCCTCTCGCTCGCGCAACCAATTAGAAAGTCGTTCGCGTAGGTCGAAGAAAAAGTCCTCCGCACGATCCACCGAGGTTTGCACATCCCGATCCATCGTAAGCATCAACCCAATCACCACCAACACAAAAAGGATAATAACAGACCCCACGTTCCCAAAAATATCAATCAAAACGCCCGCCAATCCGATCCCTACTGCGCCCGATAACTGTGGCACAACAGGCTCGCCCTTCTCGGAAAACACCAAATTCATCCAACCTGTAATGGTAGAAAGCATAAGTGCGACGGCCCCCAGCCGGAGTCCGGTATGATAAAGTGGTTGTTTGGGCTTAATTCTGAAAATATTGTACCCCAACATGACCACAAACGTAAGCGGAAAAACCATGCTAAAATAGCCAAGAAAGGAAGGAGCCAAGAGGTAGGCAATCAACGCCCCAATGCGACCAAGGGCGTTTTCTGGCGTTTTATCGGAAGGCGTGACATCTGGAATATCCGAGAAAATGGAGGTAATCAACGCATCGTCTTTCACACTGAACGACAGAACTGCAATAGCACACAAAATACCCACCACCATCAATACAATGCCCAAGATTTCCTTCTTTCGTTCTTCGGAAATGGGGGGGAGTGATGGCGAGGTATTGCGCTTTTTGCTTTTAGAAGCACTGCGGGGCGGAACTTTTTTTGGTGCGGCCATAGCTTTAAAGATACACAATTTTTCCCAAAAAGGAAAAAAGAGAACAGCCATCGCTTCGAGTGTCGGACTGACAGGCGATGGCTGCACTTATACCGAAGAATGCCCAATCAAGATGCGTTGATCGAAAGATTGCTTGGGTTAAAAACAGGGAGGATGTTTGAATAGTCAACTTGGCAACTATATGCAACATCCTGATCAAGACCAGCAGCACTGAGTGCCTTTCCTTGTACCCCATCTTTCAGACATGAAACAAGTTGTTCTTTGTTTTGCAAATAGGTACTAAATGCAATAACAGCCGCATCAGAAAGCGAAATATTGGCCTTGTGTACATTCAACAGCAAATCCACCATTTGCCCGACACACATGGCATCTCCCAAAGCAGCACTATTTTTATGTCCACCACAAACCACCAATACATCTTGTTTGGACTGAAGAACAAAATTAGTCAAGCGGGTGATGTTCAAGAAACAGCCCACGACCAATGCTGCCGCACCCCGTGCGACAGAAATAGCCCCGGTAAGGTTCGAGGTGTGCATAATCACCGTTCTATTCGATACCGCCTCCGACGTGTATTCTAACGGCGAATTGCCCAGATGGTATCCGTTGATGGGTTGCCCATTTTTTTCGCCCCCTAAAACAAAAACTTTGGGGTCTAAATTGGCAGCCATCCGAGCAGCATCCCCCAATGTAGGGGCAGGGACAACCGTTTTTGCACCGTTATGCAAAGCAGTGACGATGGAAGTGCCCGTCCTTAGTACTTCGAGTACGATAACAGCTTTGTCACGTACTTCGGCTTCTGTTAACCCTGCTGGATTAAATAAAACATCTAAATGCATATTATACAAGTCTTCGTATAAGTGGTGGTTGGTCTGTGTGAATTAGGACAATTTATGTAGAGGAGCTTTTTTGACCCGTGCGGCTAACCTACGCCCACGCACGTCTATCCAAATTTGCGATTCTGGCGCATGGAGGCCAGATACACAATCTACGTATCCCATTCCAATACCTCTCCCCAAGATCGGGGATTGCGTTCCGCTGGTGACTTGTCCGATGATTGCCCCCTCTTGGCTAACCAGTGGGTAACCAGCCCTTGGAATTCCACGCTCCTCTAAAATAAATGACACAAGTTTTCGTTGAATCCCCTGCTCTTTGACCTTCAACAAAGCTTCTTTACCTATAAAAGAATCTTTTTGCAACTTTGTGACCCAACCAAGACCAGCTTCAAGTGGATTGGTTGTAAGGTCTATATCGTTACCATATAAGCAGTAACCGGCTTCCATTCGGAGCGTATCACGTGCGCCCAAGCCACAAGGCTCAAGACCATGCGGTTTTCCTGCTGCAACGAGCGCATCCCAAATCTCGGTTGCACGCTCATTTTCGCAGTAAATTTCCACTCCTGCTTCACCTGTGTAGCCGGTATGCGAGATCAAAGCTTGTTTACATCCAAAAAATGTACCAATTTTAGGCTGCATTACATGATAATACGGTAGGGACTGGGCATCGAGTGGCATAAATTGGCTAAGAATTTCAAACGCCCTTGGGCCTTGTAAAGCAAGCAAAGCCATTTGATCGGAAAGATTTTCCAGCACAGCGCCCATCGGGTTATGGTCGTTCATCCACGCAAAATCTTTTTCCATGTTCGAAGCATTGACCACCAAAAGGTATGACGCTTCGCTTAGGCGATAAACCAACAAATCATCAATGATACCGCCATCAGGCTGACACATCACCGCATACATAACCCTGCCATCGTAGAGTTTGGCAACATCGTTCGAGACCAAGTTTTGGATGAACGAAGAGGCTTGTGGCCCCGATACCCGCACTTCGCCCATGTGGCTCACGTCAAACAATCCGGCAGCCTCGCGAACCGCTTTATGCTCTTCAATAATCCCTTTATAAAAAACTGGCATTTCAAATCCAGCAAAAGGAACCATCTTCGCACCAAGTGCTACATGTGTATGATAAAGTGGTGTACGCTGCAAGACCGACTCAGACATAATACTTCGTGAACAATTAAAGAAGCCACATGTTTGAAAAGCAGGGGGAAGGTGAAAGCGGCTTTTCAGTATTGGCTTTGTGTCATAAAAAGATGATTGCAAGTTACGATCCCAATACCCCAGTTTCAAACATAAATTGGGAATTTTTGACCATTGTAGCCGCATATTTTGCAACTCAAACCCTGTGCAAGCCCTTCCACAAGCCCTTCTTTTTTAATCTATTGCCTTGATCATCAAGACCACTTAGATGCAACCGTCTTACATTCGTTGTCTCGTTAAATAAAGTTTAACAAGATTGCTTTTGCCCGTCTAACATGCCCTACGATTTAAGGTTACGCTTGACTTGGAAAAAAATCAGACCTACTTTACTATTTCTTCTACATGCCCTATTCTTCTACATGCCCTACAACGAACAAATTTCATGAAACAACTTTTGGTCATTTGCATGGCGCTCCTCATGGGCTATGCCAAGGCACAAGAAACCCCTATTGCCTTTACAGGTGGAACGATTTTACCCGTCTCTGGGCCGCCCATAGAGAAGGGCATCCTTTTGGTTCAGCATGGCAAAATCCAAGCCGTAGGACGCGCTGCCACCGTTCGCCTATCTTCCGAGGTGACGCAGATAGATGTATCAGGAAAAGTACTAATGCCCGGCTTGGTGGATACCCATTCACACGTCGGAGAAGCAGCAGGCGGAGACGGTTCTGCCGCGTTACAACCCGATGTGCGCGTATTAGATGCGTTGAATGTATGGAGTCCTTCCCTCGGACGAGCACGCGCTGGCGGCATTACCACCGTAAATGTGATGCCGGGGTCTGGGCATTTACTCTCTGGTCAAACGGCGTACCTAAAGTTGCGCAAAGGCAATTCTATCCAAGAACTCCTTCTTTGTAAAGACCTTCTGAACGAGGTTTGCGGCGGAATGAAGATGGCGAACGGAACCAATCCCATGCGTGACAACGGAACCTTCCCCGGTACGCGGTCGCGATCGGCGGCCATGGCGCGACAACTATTCATCAAAGCGCAAGCGTATCAACGCAAAATTAAGGAAGCCGCTGGCGATGCGGCTAAAATGCCTGAACGAGACCTACAATTGGAAGCCTTGGTACAGGTGTTGGAAGGCAAGCGTACCGTCCATTTCCATACCCACCGTGCCGATGACATCCTCACGGCCATCAGAATTGGGCAAGAATTTGGGTTTAAACCTGTACTTCAGCATGTGAGCGAAGGCTGGAAGGTGGCCAAAGAAATTGCGGCATCTGGGTTTCCGGCGTCGGTTATTGTCATTGATTCGCCCGGCGGCAAGTTAGAAGCGATGGAAATGCGTTTCGAGACTGGAGCCGCCTTGGTAAAAGAAGGCGCTTTGATGGGCTATCATACCGATGATTACATTACCGATTCTCGCTTATTCCTGCGATCCGCTGCATTGGGGATGCGTGCTGGGCTAAACCGTGAAAAAGCCCTCGAAAGCGTAACCATCGCTGGGGCTAAAATGTTAGACTTAGGCCACCGACTGGGAACCCTTGAGTCCGGCAAAGATGCGGATTTCATCATCCTCTCCGGCGATCCAATGAGCGTTTATACCCGTATTGAACAAACGTGGATTGAAGGTATAAAGGTCTTTGACTTGAGCAATCCCGAAGACCGCAAATATGCGACCGGAGCCTACGGCGTTTTGGTGGGCGATGCGGTACACACCCATCACGGTGACGACGAAGATGGCCATCGTTAACTCACCTCGCAATCCTTTTTTCTTTACATGATGTAATCACTAATTTTATGATAAAGCATTTATTTTTATTGTGTACAGTATTGGGGTTGCCCAGTGTGCTATCTGCACAAAAATATGCCCTCAAAGCAGATGTTGTACACACCGTTTCAGGACCTTCTATCCAAAACGGGTTGCTCTTGGTTAAAGACGGTAAAATAGAGTGGGTGGGTGCTGCGAAAGACAAAGCCATCCCAAAAGACTACAAAACCTATACCGCTAAAACAATAACGCCCGGCTTGGTGGATGGTCATTCGGTGGTAGGGCTTGCTGGTGCACTCAACCAACCACACGATCAAGACCAACTGGAAACCTCAGGCGCACCCATTGCGCCGGAACTTCGTGCCTTAGACGCCTACAATCCACGAGAAATATTGGTGACGTATCTTCGGGAAATGGGTGTGACAACAATTCATACGGGGCATGGGCCGGGGGCGCTCATCTCTGGGCAAACCTTAGTGGCCAAAACCATCGGCAATTCCATTAAAGAAGCCGTTGTAGATTCTGCTTCTATGTTAGCAATTACCTTGGGAAGTGGGATTAGCAGCGCGTTTAAATCTCCCGCAACCCGTTCCAAAGCCTTGGCCATGTTGCGCCAAGAGTTGCTTAAGGCGCAAAGTTATCTCAGAAAGATGGAACAATCGGAGGCCAGCAAACGCCCCGAACGAGACTTGAAATTAGAAACACTTGCCCAACTTCTGAAAGGGGAGCTAAAAGCACTTGTTACAGTAGATCGTGCGCATGACATCCAAGCCGCCATCCGCTTGGCCAAGGAGTTCAATCTAAAATTGGTGCTCGATAGCGCCTCCGAAGCGTATTTAGTGGTTGACGAGATCAAGTCATCAGGTATCGAGGTTATTCTACACCCCACCATGAAGCGTGCTGCGGGAGAAAGCGAGAACCTCACGTTCGAGACGGCCAAGATATTGAATGAGGCCGGAATTTCCTTCTCGTTACAAAGTGGCTTTGAAGGCTACGTACCCAAAACCCGTGTTGTTCTCTTCGAAGCAGCAATAGCCGCCGCTTACGGCCTGCCATTCGACAAAGCTCTTGCCGCTATCACCATAAACCCCGCCAAGATTTTGGGCATTTCCCATCGTGTTGGTTCACTCGAAATAGGCAAAGACGCCGATGTGGTTTTGTTTAACGGCGACCCCTTTGAATATACCACGCATGTTTGTACAGTTTTCGTGAATGGTAAAGTCGTTAGTGAAACCTGCCGTTAAGCCACTCCTTTTTAAAAGGCATTATCTTACACGGCATAAGGCATTGTTTTTACTGGCAATCTCTACGTCAATCGTTTGAACATTAGAGATCTTACACGGCATAAGGCATTGTTTTTACCCACATTGCACCCCACTTTAAAGACCAAAACCCAAGGCCATCCAAACAGCACTGCTTTCATTCTTACCAATATTTAGTACAGAATCAAGATGTTTCCACCATATGTTTCCCTTGCTGCACTCGATCAAAAGATACACGAAGCCCTTTCGGAAGATGTAGGCTTGGGGGATATTTCAACACAAGCCACCATCTCCCCCGATACACAGGCCACCGCACGCTTTTTGGCAAAATCGGACGGTATTTTGGCCGGAAAACGGGTTGCTGAACGGGTCTTCAACCTCGTAGATGCAACATTAGAAGTTGTCTGGACGGCAGAAGACGGCGATCCGCTAACTAAAGGGACGTATTTTGGAACGGTCAAAGGTTTAGCAAGATCGGTTTTAGTGGCAGAGCGGTTAGCCCTGAATTTCTTGCAACGCATGTCCGGAATCGCAACCGCAACCCATCGAATGGTTGAGGCCGTCAAACCGCATCCCGTTCATATTTTAGACACCCGCAAAACCGTACCCGGACTTCGGCTGCTGGACAAGTGGGCGGTCTTGCTGGGCGGAGGAAAAAACCATCGGATTGGTCTCTTTGACATGATGATGATTAAAGACAATCACATCACCGCAGCAGGTGGCATCCGAAAAGCCTTAGAAGCGGCACGAGAATACCGAGAAAAACAAAATTTGGATGTGGAAATTGAAATCGAAACACGGACGCTTGATGAGGTGCAAGAGGTTCTCTCGGCGGGCGGAGCAGACCGGATCATGCTCGACAACATGACCACGAAAATGCAAAATGGATGTTTGGATGTGAGTATGTTGACTGAGGCCGTCCGATTGATTGGGAAAAGGTATAAAACCGAGGCTTCGGGCAATGTAACCCTTGATACCATTCCGCAGATTGCAGCAACAGGAGTGGACTTTATCTCTTCTGGATCTCTCACACACTCCGTTGTTGCCTTGGATATTTCACTTAAAATACAGTTGACGTAACCTTCCTTCAGGTATTTATTTGTGTTTGCAACGCCCACCAATTCGGTTTTAGCCATGACCGATCGAGACCAAACCCTATAGGGATGATATCTTAAGATAGAGAGATATAACTGAGAATATATATCCACAACTCGGTGGCGGAGCGTAGTCAAAGCACCAAGCGTGGTAAAAATCGGTTTTTTTACGAATGTCGAAACTTAGAATAGAGATTTAGCCCAATCATTTTTAAGTTGCCAATTCGTTTTGGAACAACCACTTAACACCCAAATTACTCGCTAAAGCAAAGGTTTCATCCAGAAGTACAAATTTTTTGACGAAGGCGCATCCTCATCTACGTCTTGCCATTCAATGACACAAGTCATACCGATGGCCCGTTGGAAGCCTCTTTTTTGCCAGAAACCATCCAATGGAACATAATCTTTCGGGCGTCTGGGATGATCTCCGGAGCGAACAACGCCGCAAAAGGCCAGCCAAAGAAATCCACCAACTTCCTTTGCCCATTTTTCCCGCTCAGCCATAAAATGTAGTCCTGCCCCCATGCCGCGATAGGGTTGTAATAACACCGATTCACTAAAATAGAACACCTCATTTACCGGAAAATCTCTTTCTTCAAATGGTTTTCGGATATTATCGGTTTCTTGTGCTAATGGTATGCCCGTAGAAGCCCCAACAATGGTATCGCCGTCTAAAGCCAGCACCAAAATCGCATTCTCCGCTTCAGCAAACGTGGTTAAATAACGCTTTTCATACGCCAAATCCCCATCGTATAAATATGGAAATTCTCGAAAAACCGTAATTCTTAATCTCGCCAAATCATCCAAATAGGACAGCATCTCACGCCCAGTACATGACATATAGGTTAAAGACATCATCGCAACAAACCTCGTTCGTAATTAAATGATGGGTAAAATTTTTTGGGTTCTCGTATTTATATGGCCTTTATCCTTTAAAAAGTGGCGCAACCTGATAAAGCAGTATATAAACCAAAACGCCAGTGACGGCTACAAAAAGCCATATGGGGAAGGTTAAACGCGCCATCCGACGATGCCTTGCCGTATAGGGACTTCCACCCTTTTGCTGTGTTTTAAGTCCTCTGTAAAAGGTGATGAGTACAAAGGGCAAGACCACTATAGCCAAAACCACATGTGGCAATAAAATACCATAATAAATAAACCTTAACCAATCTGGTGCATAATCTGGAAAAACAGTGTGTCCAATACCGCTATCCATTTGTCGCAAGGTGTGGTAGGTGAGATAGGAGGTAAGAAAAATCGCAGATGAGACAATGGCCGACAACATCATCTGACGATGGCGCAAGATGTCTTTCTGGCGGATTAAAATGTACCCCCGCAACAATAGGAGGGTAGAGATAAAGTTAAGCAGGGCATTTAATGCTGGTAAGTCATGATAGGTCATTTTAACATGTTTTTAAGGCCATTCATTTCGAATGGTCAATGGTGGTTTTAAGAACAACTTGCCGGGCAACGACCAAGGAAATACACGCAAAAAGGAAAAGAACCCCAAAAGAAGGTCCAAAACCCAAGAGGGTCTGAACAGGCGGTTGCCCAAATCCATACAAGGCCACCCGAAGCGCATCTAAACCATACGTGACGGGATTCAGCCAGACCACCCAGCGGACTGCTTCGGGGATGCCAGAAACCGGAAAAAACGCGCCGGAAAGCATCCAAAGTGGCATCAAGAAAAAATTCATGAGGGCTAAAAACCCACGGGTGGACTGTACCCGCCACGCCATTACAAATCCCAAACTTCCAAACGTTAATCCAAGGATTGCACAAATCAAGAGTGCAGTAGCGATGCCCAAAAGGCTAAAAGGAATCCCTACAAACGGCATAATCACTAAAAAAAGCAAGGATTGGATCACCCCAAGAGTGGTTCCTCCGGCCACATTACCCAAGACCAACCACCATCGAGAGATGGGAGCGACCAGTGCCGCCTGAAAGAAACCACTTCGTTTTTCCTCTACAATCGAAACGGTGGAGAAAATCGCAGTAAACACCACAACCAGCAGCAGCATACCCGGAAAAAGAAAGGTTAGGAAAGACAGTTCTCTGTTTTCTGGCAACCGAAAACTCCCTTGAAATCCCAGCCCAAGTAACAGCCAAAACAAAAGCGGCTGTGCTAAGGCTCCGCCCATCCGTCCTCTATCAAACAGAAACTTGATCACCTCCCGCTTCCAAAGTGCCCAAAATGCCATCATGTCGCCATAGGGTCTAAGTGAAAGTAATTTCCGGTATGGGTTAAAAAAACATCTTCGAGCGTGGGTTTACGGATTGCAGCTGCACGGATCAGGTGTCCAAAATCTCGGTAAAGAGTGTCGAACAACTCTTGGGGCCGTTCGTGATATACACAAATTTCCACCCCAAATTGCACCACTTGCCAAGCCAATTCGCGAAGTGCGGCAGCCAATCGTTCCGGCTCATCCGAAGTAACCCAAAGTGTATCGTTCCCCAAAGACGATTTAAGGGCATTTGGAGTACCTTGACACACAGCTTTTCCTTTATTCATAATCACCAATTCATCGCACTTTTCGGCTTCTTCCATCAAATGGGTCGCCACCAAAATCGTAATCTTTTGTTGCTTTTGCAAGTCTTTGAGCAAATTCCAAAAGGCACGACGTGCAACAGGGTCTAAGCCATTTGTTGGCTCATCCAAAAGCAATAACTTTGGGTGATGCAAAATACTCCGCGCCAAGTCCACCCGCCGCAGTAAGCCACCACTTAGGTTCCGACACCGATCTTGTGCGCGATCAGAAAGACCCAACAATTCTAAATTTTGTGCCACACGCGCCTCTAAAGTATTGCCTTTTAGTCCATAAAGAGCGCCATGTAACACCAAATTGTCCCGTACCGACAATGCCAAATCTAATGCTGGTTGCTGGAAAACCACGCCCAATTGGTGCCGTACCAAATCAGGTCGTTCAGCAACATTGGTGCCGGCTATCATACAAGTGCCAGATTGCAGTTTTAGACGTGTAGAGGCAATGCCAAAAAAAGTGCTTTTACCGGAACCATTCGGGCCTAATAGACCGAAAAGTGCTTGTTCTGGAATTGAAAATTGCAAGCCATCCAACGCTTTGGTGGCTCCGTATTGATACACAATATCCGTAGCAATCAACATCTCCAACTCAAGGACAGGTTATAAAAGACGGTCTAAGGCGAGACACAATAAAAGTGCAGGGATATAAAGCACCGAGGCCAAGAGTACCTTTCGGGCATTCCGATGGGTCATTTCCACATAAAAACGTAGGGCCGTCATTAAAAAATAACTGCCCAATAAAATTGCACCCGAAATATAAAAAGCCCCCACTAATCCGGTTTGTAGCAAGGCAAGGCTTAGACCAACGGTTAATGCCGTAAAAAACACTGTTTGCATGGTGGTTGAGCGACCCGAAGGCTCAACAACACTTAGCATCTTAAAACCGCCACGTTCGTAATCTTTCCGATACATCCATGCAACGGCCAAAAAATGCGGCATTTGCCAAGCGAGCAAAATCCCAAACATCAACCAACCACCCAAATCAAATGAGCCAGTGGCGGCAGTCCATCCGCCCAAAGCAGGCAAGGCACCGGGGATTGTTCCAATAAGGGTATTGTAATGTGTGATTCTCTTAAGTGGCGTATAAACAGCAACATAAAGCACCACCGTTGCGACGGCTAAAAAGGTCGTTAGGGTATTAACCGTAAAGTACGTATAACCCACGCCCAAGGCAGCAAGGCATAACCCCAGAAGGAGAATTGGTGTAGGGGAGAGTCTTCCTGCGGGTAATGGCCTTCGTGCAGTTCTGTGCATGAGGGCATCGTAATCTCTTTCAATAAAATGGTTCAAAATTGCCCCACCCGCCGATGTAAAGCAAACGCCTAAGACGGTATGGAGCAGTTTTACCCAGTCGAAGCCCACTTTACTTCCCAAAATAAAACCCGCCACCGCCGAGATGGCCACCAAAAACGAGATTTCAGGCTTGGTCAGTTCCCAAAGATCCGTCCAAAGTGTGGGGTCTTTTTGTTTATCCCGACGAATCATTACGCGGCTTTCCTCTTCGTCTAAAGGTAGCAGCGAAGTGGGTTGTTCTGAGGGTTGAGGGCGCTTGTTACGCAACATGGTTTCGGTGCGCAGCGACTTTTCGAGGGGTAAGTTTGATTGCATATAAAAATAAAGTAAACTGTCCTCCAAACATGAAACAGGCCAATAACAGATGAAGAGGTTGCGCCATGGCCAAGACGTCATTTCCAGCCAAAACCAAGCCAGATGACACCGAAACCAAAATACTGCCCATCACAACCAACATCCAGCGGCGCATACCTATTGGCGAAGCATTCTCCGTAAAAATCAGGTGCATTAACCAACCATTAATCAAGAATGTGAGCAAGGCCAGTAAACGGTGAATCCCAAACGAAAAGCCCAATTTAGCAATAATTTCGCTCCGCTCTACCTGATCTAAAAGCACATCTACTTCTTCACGCACTTGTGTCCCAACCAAGACTTGAACCAACGAAAGGATTAAGGCGACCAACAGTGCAGTACGTATGATGGTTGGATAACCCGAATGAGGCTTTAAATCTCGGTTTTGAATTCGGAAAAGCAAGAGCGCACCTACCGCCAAAATCACCAATGCCATAACCATATGTGTGGTAATTTTGACTGGGGAAAGGGCCGAACTTACCACCACAGCACCTAACCAAGCCTGAAAACCAATACCAATTAAGTTAAAAAACGAAAGCCCCACAAACCATTTGTCGGTCTTATAAAGAGGAAGTGCAAAAATAAGTTGCACCAAAATAGAAAGCCCTAAAGCCGCACCAAATAGACGATTGATGTACTCGGTCCATGTTTTGGTGGCATTAAACTCCTCAACCGCATCATGTTCTTCTGCATAAATCTCCTTATAGTTTGGAGGAAGTTGCGAAACATCTGTGGGTGGAATCAAACGGCCAAAACACTTGGGCCAATCTGGACAACCCATACCCGCACCACTAGCACGAACGACAGAACCCGCCAAAATCACGAGATAAACCAAGACCAACGTGATGGTACCGATGGTTGCCAATCGGCTATATACTTTTTCTGGAGCTTCTAGAGTACGCATAAGACGAAAGATGCCGTGAGTTTTTTAGGGAACGTGTAAATGAAGATACGCCACGAAGCCCCTTCTAAGATTTGCTTACAAGGTTAATTCTTGTAGAATGGCCTTATATTCCGACCAAAAGCACCTAACTTTCGTCTTTGTTCGTCCTATTTTCAAATCCAAAAAAAAAAACGCACAAAAACAAGATGCACATCCCTACACGGGTTTTTTACTTGCTCATCAACCTAAATCAATAGTTAACATGCCTTTAATGGTTTCAATATCCGGTATTCGTGGGATTTTTGGAAATGGTTTAGATGCAATGGTTCTCGTGAAATACGCTTCTGCCTATGGTGTATGGATACGGAACCGTGCCACTGAAATTGGCCGAAAACCACTGATTGCCGTTGGACGCGACGCCCGCGTTACTGGGGAACTCTGCCAAAACATTGTGATGCAAACCTTACGATCGGTGGGTTGCGATGTGCTGGACGTGGGCTTGGCCACAACGCCTACCGTAGAAATGGCGGTTTTGGGCGCAAATGCCGTGGGCGGCATCATTCTCTCGGCCTCTCACAACCCAGCCGAATGGAATGCCTTAAAACTCTTGAATGAATTGGGGGAATTTCTCACGCCAGATCAAGGAAGCGAGGTTTTGTCCCTTGCTGAATCAGGCTCCATCACTGCTGTATCCTATGATAAAATTGGTGCATATGAGGCAAAAGACTATCTGCCGTACCATATCGAAAAAATCATTAACTTACCTTATATCCATCCCGACGAAATTGCAGCAAAAAGATTTAAAATTGTGGTAGATGGCGTAAACTCGGTTGGTGGTGTGGCGATTCCAGCGCTCTTGGAAGCACTTGGGCTTGGCGAAGAACAAATTATTTGCCTGCACTGCGAACCAACAGGAAGGTTTGCTCACAATCCAGAACCACTGCCCGAACACCTCGCCGAAATTATGGAGGCGGTAAAAATACATGGAGCCGATTTAGGCATTGTGGTGGATCCAGATGCCGATCGCCTTGCTTTTGTGGCTAACGATGGTACATTCTATGGAGAGGAACTTACACAAGTTACTGCAGCCGACTTCCTACTGAAGATCAAAGCTGGACCGTTTGCCACAAACCTTTCCTCCAGCCGTGCCGCCGATGACGTGGTGGCCCTTCATGGTCAAAAATCCTACCGCGCTGCAGTCGGTGAAATTAATGTGGTCATGAAGATGAAAGAAGTAGGTGCGGTAATCGGTGGCGAAGGGAATGGCGGAGTCATTCTTCCCGATCTGCACTATGGAAGAGATGCTCTGGTTGGAACTGCAATCGTATTGCAACATTTGGTCAACACTGGCAAAACCCTTGCCGAACTGAAAGCCCAATATCCGTCTTACTGCATCTCAAAAAACAAAATCACTTTAGAAAATGTGGACGCAGATGCCGTTTTAAAAGCCATCGCTGAACGTTATAAATACGAACGAATATCCACGATAGACGGTGTAAAAATTGATTTTTCCGAAGGATGGGTACACCTTCGCAAGTCCAATACGGAACCCATTATCCGGATTTACGCAGAAGGTCGTACCATGAATGACGCCACCGGATATGCCCGTCGCTTTATGGACGAATTAACCGGAATTGCCCAGAGCAAATCGTAACGACAAAATTTAAGGCAGTCTGGAAAAGTTTAGACTGCCTTAGATGATCATAAGAAAGACAAATGTTTCATCGAAAAGCGCAACAACGCAAACTTGTGCCTTGATCTATAAAGCGGGACACTTAGCTCGTGGTCTAAACACCAAAACTGGTTCCGATGGCCTGCGCCGCACGCAGAACGGGATTTCCCATGGGTACGGTGCGTGTTTTGTGGGCCACTTGGCCTAACGGAATGGTGGTAAAGTCATTATTTTGCAAAGCGACCATCACCCCAAACGTTTTATTGGAGACCAATTCGGCGGCATACGTTCCAAAAACCGTGGAGAGTACCCGGTCGGCAGGCGTAGGCGTACCACCACGTTGAATATGCCCCAAAATAGTGGTTCGGATCTCACTTTCGATTTCATTCTTAAGTCGAGCGGCCAAATAATTAGCAACGCCACCAAGCCGAATAGGGTCTGGGCTATCGCTAATCGTTTCTCGGACAATCAGCCCTTTATCTTGTTCAACAGCACCTTCAGCAACTGCAATAACGGTAAACCGACGTCCATCCCGTTCACGCATCTGACAACGTTCTACTATGGCTTGGATGTTATAAGGGATTTCTGGAATCAGAATAATATCAGATCCACTGGCTACACCCGCATACAGGGTAATCCATCCGGCATATCGTCCCATTAATTCAACAATCAAAACCCGATGGTGGCTTTGGGCAGTAGTATGAATCCGATCAAGGGCTTCTGTGGCAATAGAAACAGCAGTGTCAAACCCGAATGTCTGATCCGTTCCCATTAAGTCGTTGTCAATTGTTTTGGGAATGCCGAGAATGTTTATTCCTTTACGGTATAGTCCTTCTGCGATCGTCATAGAGCCATCACCTCCCAAGACAACAACGGCATCTAACCCCAAATCTTGGTAATAGGCCAAGACTTCATCGGAGACATCAGTATTATTTCGCCTAAAGTACTTAAAAGGATTTGCTTTGTTGCTGGTTCCTAAAATGGTTCCACCTTCGTCTTGAATCCCAGCTACTGCCCGCAAAGTGAGTGGAATGGTTCGACGCTCGATCATGCCTTCAAAACCATCTTCAAATCCGATGATTTCGGCATCATGTTGTAAAATAAGGGATTTACAAACGGCGCGTAATACGGCATTGAGTCCCGGACAATCGCCGCCACCGGTTAAGATTCCAACTTTCATGAACTGTGTAAACTGATATATGAAAAGAAGGGGTAAAGAAAATCGAAAATAGGGTAATTAAGAACATACTGCAATGATTGCAACCAAGCCATGAGCGTGTTTCGCAAAAATCAGACAACCGATGATTCGGTAAACCGGCTCAATACGGATTCGTAGTAGGCTTCATAATGCGGTACGATATTATCTATTTGGAAAAAAGCCGCGCGGTTAAGTGCATTTTGCGCAAACCGCTCATGGTGTTCGGGGTCTAAAATGGTTTTTACCGCTTCCTTCATACCTTCAATATCCCCAAGATCGCATAAAAAGCCCGTCTCGCCATGGATATTAAGTTCGGGCAGGCCACCAATATTGCTGGAAACAACGGGAACTCCACATGCCATCGCCTCTAAGGCAGCAAGACCAAAGGTTTCGGAACCACTGGGCATCAAAAAAACATCGGCAATAGAGAGAATTTCCTCAACTGGCTCTTGTTTTCCCAAAAAGCGCACATCACCAAACACACCCAATTCACGCGCACGTGCCTCCGTTGGCAAGCGATCTGGCCCATCTCCCACCAACAACAACTTTAAACAATGTCCTTCACGGCGCAGCCTCGAAAACACTTCCACAACATCCGAAGCGCGTTTCACCTGCCGGAAGTTCGAAATATGCACCATCAATTTTTCGCCATTCGGGCAAATCGCCTTTTTAAAATGGTCTTTATTTTGCCGCCGAAACCGTTTTAAATCTACAAAATTGGGGATGACGGCAATTTCTTTTTGTACATCGAAGTTCCGAAATGTCTCTTGGCGCAAATATTCGGAAACCACCGTAATTCCGTCAGATTGATTGATCGAATACGTGACTACTGGCTCGAAGGATGGATCTTGCCCTACAATGGTGGCATCCGTACCATGCAATGTGGTGATAACAGGAATCGAAATACCTTGTGTGGCTAAAATTTGTCGAGCCAACACTGCACTTGTCGCATGAGGGATCGCATAATGCACATGCAGCAGGTCTAGCTGTTCAAACTGGACAACGTTGACCATCTTACTGGTCAGGGTAAGCGCATAAGAAGGATCTTCAAAAAGCGGATAAGAGAACCCATTAACCTCATGGAAATAAATGCGTTCAGCAAAATGATCTAATCGGAAAGGAGGAGCATACGAAATAAAATGGATTTCGTGACCTCTTGAAGCAAGGGATTTCCCCAATTCGGTCGCAACAACGCCACTGCCGCCATAAGTAGGGTAACAAGTAATACCAATTTTCATGTTTAAAAGGCTTCACGGTGAGTATAACGGGCATTACACCAACAACATCGGTTAAAGTTGCGGATCGGAGCAAGTTGTTGCGCCAAAACGACGGACATTCTAATTGAAGACCGAATTTTAAGAGCCTTAAACAAGTCAAAAAGGCGCATCTCCCGCAAATTTTCGCCGAAACAAATCCAAAAAAGACGTAATATAATTGCTTATAATATTTGCCCTCTCGCGAAAGTACGCTATGAGGGTGTTTTTTTTAGCGTTTTAGGTTCATCGTTCACCCAGAAATAGCATGAGTACCCCAATTAATGTTTTTGAACACATCATTTCCCTGAGCAAAAGAAGAGGGTTTATTTTCCAATCTTCAGAAATATATGGCGGTCTCGCCGCTACCTATGATTACGGACCATTAGGGGTGGAGCTAAAAAGAAACGTGATGAACCGCTGGTGGAGTGCGATGGTTCGGCAACACGATAACATTGAAGGGATTGATGCCGCTATCTTGATGCACGCAACCGTATGGAAAGCCTCTGGCCACGTTGACGCTTTTAACGACCCCTTGATTGACGATAAAGCATCGAAACGTCGTTATCGCGCAGATCAGTTGATCGAGAATCACATGGTCAAACTACAAAAGGACGGGAAGAATGACCGTGCGGAAGCCGTTAATGAACGGTTTATCGCCGCATTAAATGCCCCTTCGGATGATGCCGTCTGTAAAGGACTATACGATATTATTCTAGAAGAACAAATCAAAGCACCAGATTCAGGCGCATTTGATTGGACGGAGGTCAGGCAGTTCAACCTGATGTTCTCTACTCATGCAGGGCCTGTGGCGGATGCAGACTCAAAAATTTATTTGCGACCAGAAACCGCACAAGGGATTTTCGTGAACTTCCACAATGTCCGTGAAACCGCTCGCCAACAAATTCCCTTTGGTATTGCGCAGATCGGGAAAGCATTCCGAAATGAAATTGTAGCGCGGCAGTTCATCTTTCGTATGCGCGAATTTGAACAAATGGAGATGCAGTATTTCCTCAAGCCCGGTGCGCAATTGGAAGCATACGAAGAATGGCGGTCAAAACGCTTGAAATGGCATCTGGATAACGGGATCCGACCGGAAAAATTACGCTGGCACGTCCATGAAAAATTGGCGCACTATGCAGATGCCGCCGTAGATATCCAATACGAATTCCCCTTTGGGTGGAGTGAAGTGGAAGGGATTCATTCCCGTACTGACTACGACCTCCGACGCCATCAGGAGTTTTCCGGCAAAAATATGCACTACTCCGATCCTCAATCAGGCGAAAAATACATCCCTTATGTCGTAGAAACCTCTACTGGTCTCGACCGAAATGTACTCATGCTGTTGTGTGAGGCGTACCGATCTGAAAAATTGGAAAACGGTGAAACCAGAGATGTACTCAAATTCCATCCGCGCATCGCGCCCATTACTGTTGCCATTTTACCTTTGGTCAAAAAAGATGGAATGCCAGAAGCCGCACACACCATAGAGGCAGAGTTACGGGATTTTTTCAATGTTTTCTATGACGAAAAAGGGGCTATCGGTCGGCGCTATCGCAGAATGGACGAAGTAGGAACACCTTATTGCTTAACGGTGGATGGCCAAACCTTAGAAGACGGAACGGTGACCATTCGCGATCGAGATTCAATGCAGCAAGACAGAATCCACAAGGATAATATCTTACAGTACATCAAAGATAAAATTCAAAACTGGGCAAACACCAGTGCTTGAGCAAAAGAAAATCTCGGTCAACTTTCTTTGAAGAGGAATTATCACTTGACATCAGCCTTAGATAGCCATTATATTGGTTTTCTAATTCTGGATGGGGGTATAGCTCAGTTGGTAGAGCGCTACAATGGCATTGTAGAGGCCATCGGTTCGAATCCGTTTACCTCCACGCACAAAAGGGTCTGAAATTTCAGACCCTTTTTTATTTTATTCTGCAGATCAGCTTTAATTTTACAAAGGGGCGTTTTTTTAAAGCAAAAAAATACACATCTGACAATACGCTGTCACCCTATTTACATATAGGATACACATATATTATCTTATGGTCGTACCAGACAGCAAAAGAATGATCGAAGACAACAAAACAACAGCACCCCAAAAACGATGGGCCAATGTACGCTTAGACGATGTTTTTAGCCCAACCTATGTTTATGCCTTTGTCAGTGGGATAAAGGGCATTTTCTTTGCTTGGGAGTTCACAGGCGGTGAAAGTGGGCATTTTTGGAGCATCGTCATCCAATTAGTAATGATCGAGCAATCATTAATCTTGGCCATTTTACGTGCAAAAAAATCGGATGACCTTACCCAAAAACGTGCATACATGCTTGTTTGGACTCTTATGGCGCTTTTTGTGGGCTTTGGGTGGTTCTATCAAGTGCAATACTTGGTTCAACAAACCACCGGAATGGAGATACCAGAGCGTTTTATCCAATTTTACCTTTCTACCCTCTCGGTTTTTGCTGCGATTTTGGGGTATATCCTTTTGGAAGGAATCAAGGTATTTGGAAATGCGGGGCAACGCGAACGATGGAAACGCGACATGTTCGCCCACCGAGCGGCGACAGTGCGGGCTGAAACAGAATGGCAAAGGGCAAATGCGGCCTTTCGGATCACCAAAGCGGAAATGTTTGCGGGTCGTATCGCAGGATTTTGGCTTTTGATCTGGATTTTTAGCAGAATGTTTGGTAACGAACAACGCCGTGCCTTGAGAAAAGGTGTTCAAAAATCGTATAAAGTAGCCTTTGGGCAATTACATGAAACCTTAGATTCCCCCAAAACCACTCATGAAAATACGCCGCCAGCCATCGGTGGGGATAGCATCAGCAATGTAGCTTTGGCAGAACCTGAAGTTGCCATAACGCCCATAAAACACTTTTGTTTAAATCCTGATTGCACAAACGAAGTACCGCATCCAGATAAACTTACCTGCAAGGGAGATGGGTACAGAAGATGCGAATCGGTGGTAAATCGGGCAATTAAGCGGGTTGCCATCGGGAATGGTTCTGGTCATGACTGGGATCTGTATGAAAAAGCGTGTGAACGAAACGAGGCACGGGTTAGGACTTTGACCGAAAAAGAAACCCATAAAATTATTCTGAGCAAACCATAAAGGAGGTTCTATATGCGACTCTCGATCCTATCCAGCGGTGCATTTTTAATTGTATCCATGATTTCCACCACCATCACTTCGATTATTACGGAATTTTGGTGGATACCGGGCATGGTCGGTGGGGGCTTGTACCTTTGGTTATTCATTCGCAAACGGAATCCGAACGAAACTTCACCTTGGTTTGATGTGGGGCAGGATATTGGGGATGTTTTGGATGAGCAAGACGTACACTATAACCACATTTTGGTGGATGAAGACAATCCAAATATGATTCGATTCCTGATCCAATGTCCGACGAATGGCGGAGCAAACTTTGAAACAGAGGTACTCTCCCTTTTATCTGCCTTTAGAATGCGGTTAGGCAATGCCAAGATCGAACTTAAACCAGACTATGATAACCGTGCAATGGTGCTTCTGCTCCCACGTCCCGAAGGCCAACGAAAGAAAGTAAACCTCGAAGATGCACTTGAAGCAGTAAAAAAAGCAAAAGCCAAACTTCCGGTTTCACTTGGGCTAACTAACGGTGGTAAGTATCCCGTATTAGACCTCGCTGAAATGCCTCATTTGTTGATTGCTGGCACTACTGGATCTGGGAAATCTGTGTTTTTATTGAACGTCTTGGTTTCGTGGCTAAGGTTCAGAAAACCACAACTCATTTTAATTAGCCCCAAACCAACCACATTTGCAGCTTTTAAATCGGTTGCAACTGTTATTTCGGATGCAAATGAAGCAGTTCAGGCACTCCAAGCAATGGTAATTGAAATGCACCGACGCTACACCGTGCCAGGTTTACACCCTCCGATTGTCATCATGATAGATGAACTTGCACAACTAATGGTCGCTTCGGAGAAACCATTGCGATCTGCCACGGAACTTTGCTTGGTGCAACTGGCACAAATGGCGCGTGAAGCCTCCATACATTTGGTTCTGGCAACTCAAAGACCGAGTTCCGAAGTTATTACGGGGCTGATTCGGGACAATATTCCGGGTAGGATTTGTTTAAGGGTAGCGACGCCCTCCGCCAGTCGGATGATTTTGGGCGACCAACATGGCGACGGGTATAAATTAAGAGGCAACGGGCATGGCTATTATTTGCAAGGTGAGAAATTGCTCGAATTTCAAGCCCCGATGGTCAGCGAGGAAGACGTAAACAAAGCCATTGCGACACCGCCCACCATTACTTCTATTCGATCTCGCAGTTATACACAAGCGGCCTGAATTTAGTGTGCCCAAGTTGGAATTTTACCAAATTCAATTCCAAAAACCCACGTAATAATGGTATATGCAAACATTGATACCAAAAACGCAAAGAAAATATTCAGCCAGATGCCGGCCCGAATCATTTCCGTTACTTTAATATAGCCTGTACCATAAACAATGGCATTCGGTGGCGTTCCGACCGGCATCATAAATCCCGTACTTGCGGCTATGGTTGCTGGAATGAGCAATAACAAGGGGTTTTCGCCCATTTGCATAGCAACAGGGCCTAACACCGGCAATAAGGTGGCTGCTAAAGCGGTATTACTTGTAAATTCAGTTAATACAATAGTAAGTACAACAATGGTAAAGAGCAATAAGAACATAGGTAGGACATTCAATGCGCCGAGGCTTGCCCCAATCCACTTCGCTAGGCCGGAAGTCCCAATCGCTTCTGCAAGGCTTAGACCGCCACCAAACAACAAAATCAATTCCCAAGGCAATTTTGTAGCAGATGGCCAATCCATCACAAACACACCTTTTTTCAAGTTCAGCGGTATTAAGAAGAGCAATACGCAGCCTGTTATTCCAATGCCAGCATCAGAAAGAAAGGGGGTTTTAATCCCTAACAATGGTTCAGACAAGGACTTAAACACCCACAAAAACGCTACCAAGAAAAAGGCAAGCCCAACCCATTTTTCTGCTGTGGTCATTTTGCCTAAACCCTTTTTTTCTCTCACCACCATCTCCTTTGCCCCTTCTATCTCTTTCATCTTTATGGGGAATACAATTCTCGTAAGGATCAATGTTACTATCGGAATTGAAACGACTACCATTGGCAAAACGGCTAACATCCATTGAACAAAACTTATTTGTATGCCATAGGTTTTGTTCATAAAACCTGCAAAAAACATATTTGGTGCAGTTCCGATGAGCGTTCCCAAACCGCCAATCGTCGAGGCATGTGCAATGGCCAACATCAAAACGATAACAAAATTCCGCTGATTTGGGTTTTCGCCCTCTTCGTACAACAGGCGCACTACCGATAATGCAATCGGAAGCATCATCATAGTAGTAGCGGTATTATTGATCCACATACTGATAAAAGCAGAGGAAATCATAAAACCGAAAATGAGCCTTTCCGGACTTGTCCCCACTGCTTGAATGATGGATAGTGCGATACGTTTATGCAAATTCCACTTTTCCATTGCCAAAGCAATAATAAATCCACCCATAAACATATAAACCACTGGATCGGCGTATGGTGCGGTTGCCTCATCTATTTTCAACACACCCATAAGCGGAAAAAGCACAATCGGCAAGAGTGAGGTTATGGGAATTGGAATGGCCTCCGTAATCCACCATGTTGCCATGAGAACGGCGGCAGATGCTGTATTCCACGCCGCTACCGACATTCCTTCTGGCGCGGGTAATAACTGCATTATCATCATCAACATTGGCCCCAAAACCAATCCGACGAGTTGCCTTTTCTCAAATTTTGTTTCCATAGTCTTATTGTTTTGAATTTAAATTCAATATACAGTTTCCCCGCCTACTTTCATTGGGAACAATCCTTTAATGGAAACTTTTAAGAGATGGTTTTTCTATACCCACTAAATATCCATCAATTATAAGGGCCATCAACCTTATTTTAGTTAATTGTATCATTCATTTTGTCACAATCCATCATTCGTTATGATGCTCCAAAAAAAATCTACCCTTTCATTCCTTGTTTTGTCCTTAGTCATCGCGGGCTGTTCCGCTACTAAAACCACAACCTCAAATCAAGGCCCGGTAGTTGCTACCTATGGAAAGTCTAAGGTTACATTCGACGAATTGATTACTCAACTAAAGAAAACTTCAAATCCAGATACTACATCACAATTAGGTTTTCAAGATTTTCTGCGGCGATATGTGCATTTTCGCCTTAAGGTTGCCGAGGCCGAACGGCTTGGTTTAGACAAAGATTCGGCACAAGTTGCCGAACTTTTGGCGTATCAAGCACAATTAGGACGCCCCTACCTCATTGAAAACGAGGTTATCCGGCCGCTAGCAAAAACCCTCTTCGAACGCCAAAAAGAAGTTATTAAGGTTCAACACATTTTAATCCGCGTAAATGGTCGGGATACACTGGTTGCCTACAATAAAATAAAGGCTGTACGCGACTCTTTGCTCAATGGCGCTGATTTTGGCGCATTAGCCGTTCGTCACTCCGAAGACCCCAGTGTAAAAAACAACAAAGGCGTTTTACCGCCCATCGTTGCTGGCCGTTTCGTAGAAGCCTTTGAAAACATCGCTTGGAATACGCCCGTCGGCAAGGTTTCCAACATTTCCCGTAGTCCCGAATGGGGATACCACCTTTTGCAAGTTTTGGAACGTAAACCTGCCCCGCCAGCCGTCCGTACTTCGCAACTTTTCATCCGTCCACAAGGCAATACAAAGGCAGATTCGCTTGCCGCGCTCGAAAAAATGAACAGCCTCATCGCCAGAATCAAGTCCGGTGAGTCGTTTGGTGCAATTACTCGCCAATACTCGGATGACCCCTACCTCAAAGAAAATGATGGCGATATTGGCTTTCGAGAAACGGGGGAATTAATTGAGCCGTTAAATACCAAAATTTTTGAATTAAAAAACATTGGTGACCTCTCTCAGCCCTTAAAGACCCAGTTTGGCTATCATGTTTTCCTCCTGACGGGCAGAAAAGAAACAGCTTCTTTTGAAGATCAGTATCAACAATTAAAGGAGTTTTTGGCAGATAAGCCCATTCTTCAGCGCCACCAAAAAGCCTATGCTCACCGTTTACGCAAGACCATGAAGGTGGATTTTGACGTTCGTGCATTCCAAAACATGGTTCACTCTGTTCATCAAGATTCGTTGTTCTCGAATTTCTTGCCAGCAACTCCTCTACGCAACCAATTTGAAAACAAGTACTTAGCAACGATTGATAGTGACTATATCATACGTGTCTCGGACTTTATGGATGTCGCCATGCGAGAGCGACCAACGCTTGGGACTTATCCACAGGAAGAGGCTCTGCGGATTGCAAACGAAGTGATTGACGACAAGGCCGTAGATGCGTACATACGCAAAATGAACCTCGTAGATCAACGATTTGATGCCTTGCTCCGCGAATATCGTGATGGCATATTACTGTTCAAAATCTCTGAAGACTCCCTTTGGAATCCCGCTTCTAAGGATACCTTGGCCCTAAAACGGTTTTTTGAAGCCCATAATGAGCAGTACAAATTTGGCGAACGGTTGCGTTTGCACACGTTCCAAACCGCCAATGACTCGCTCTTAAACCTCATTTCTACCCGTCTTAAATTGGGTGCTAATGCAAACGACATTGCCGAGTCTTTAAAAGCAGACCGCTCTGTTCGTCACGAACTAATGCTCTTAGCAGACTCCACCAATACCATCTATGATCGTGGTTTTGCAATGAAAAAAGGGGAATACACCGAACCTTTACCATACCTTCGCACCAAAGTTATCCTCATATCGGATGGGATGGAGCCTTCCAGATCAAAAACATTTGATGAGGCGCGTGCAGAAGTGACCAATGAGTACCAACGGCTGTTGGAAGAGCGTTGGATGAACCGTCTTTATTCCCGCTACAAAGTCCGTTTCTATCCCGAAAAATTAGACGAAGCTTTGGCAGCAAAAAAGCAGAAATAGCACCATGAAACTAATATCGGGAAGTGTACTTGTGGCCATTCTGGTATTTAGCTTCATTTTCTGGGGCTGTGCTGGAGACGATCAAGAGGATTTTGTAGCACGTGTTGGCGATCGTTATCTCAGCCAATCTGCGCTTCAGGAGGCGATATCTACCCTTCCCAAAGGAATGGACGGTGAAGAGGCTAAAAAACAAGTAATCGAAAATTGGATTTCAAGTGCGCTATTGGCACAAGAAGCCCAAAACAAGAATTTAGCCGAAGATCCTGCTGTAAAAACACAGATAGAGGAAAGCACGCGCTCCGTTTTGATCGGGGCATTGCTTGATAAAGTCAATGCCGAGACTTTACCGGAGCCGACTGCAACAGAAATTGCCACGTATTTTCAACAACATATGGCCAATTTGCCTCTTCGTGAAGACTATGTTCGAATTTGGTACATCCGTTCACAAGATCAAAACAAAGCCATTACTGCCCGAAACGAAATGCTCAGCGCCTTGAAAAGTGATGGCAAAAGTGCCGAGAAATTATGGAGCAACATTGCTTCTAAGTATGCCGATGACAAGGATGCAGCCCTGACGTTGTCTTACAGTTATCTTCCGGAATCTCGGTTTGAAGACACCAATGAAGACATAAGCGATGTAATTTCAGCATTGAAGAACCAAGAAGTTTCGGATGTGGAAAATATTGGTGGCCTTTGGCACGTTATAGCTCTCATTGACCGTGCAAAGGCTGGTTCTACCCCAAAACTCTCTTGGATTCAGGATGAAATCCGACAACAATTACGAATTCGTGCAAAAAAGCTACGTTATGCCACGTTTCTCCAAGAACTAAAAAGCAAAGCAATGGCAAAAAATTCCTTAGAAATCAAGGGAGCCAAATAATTCCCCATTATACCTTACGTGATTATGACCTTGAACTCTTCTAAAACTAAGACCTATATTTGGTTAGGTCTATTGTTCCAAACTCTGTTGTTTTTTCCGGAGCATTTGCAAGCCCAAAATGAGGTGCAATTAGACCGAATTGTGGCCGTTGTTGATGGGGAAATTGTTCTTTTTTCCGAGGTTAACGCTTTGGTTTACAACATCATACAACAACAAAACCAACGTCCAACGGATACACTCGTTCGGCAGTTGTTCAATGACGCGCTACAGGAATTAATCAACCAAAAGGTTCTTTATTCCCATGCTGCACGAGATACCACTATTAAGATGACCGACGACAGGGTGAACCAAGAATTAGAACGTCGGATGCGTGGATTGATTGACCAAGTTGGTGGTGAAGACCGCTTTGAGATTGAGTATGGGAAATCAATCCTACAAGCAAAAAATGACTTTCGCGAAAACGTTCGTCAGCAACTGATGGCAAATGAGTTTCAAGAAAAGAAATTAAACCCCATCAAAATCTCACCTCGCGAAGTAGAAGCATGGTTTAAGCGGATTCCTCAAGACTCGTTACCCCGCCTTCCTGAATCCGTTCGGTTGTCACACATTGTCCGATTGCCCGACATTCCGGCATCCGCAAGGGATGAAGCCCGCAGAATTGCTACCGCTTTAAGGGACTCCATCCTAACAGGACGATCAAAATTAGAAAACCTTGCCCGTCGTTATACCGATGATCCTGGTTCAAGAAATACTGGCGGGCGAGGACGTGCCAAACTTTCGCAGTTGGTTCCCGAATTCGGTGCAGTGGCTTCTTCTATGGCTCCGGGCGGCATTTCGCAGGTCTTCGAGTCTCAATTTGGGATGCATGTGATGCGCGTAAATTCGTTACAAGGAGACATGTTAGATTATAGCCATATCCTCATCAAAATAAATGATCGAAATGCAAACCCCGCCAATGCAATCGCCTTTCTGAAGACCTTGCGAGACTCTATCAATACCCGAAGGGTGACGTTTGAGGCCATCGCTAAGCGACATTCGCAAGACCCACAATCGTCCTCTTTTGGAGGTGCAGTGATTAATTTCCAAACTGGTAGCCGAGACTTGGCTTTAGAGTCGCTCAATCCACGTTGGCGCGTAACCCTCAGCAAATTGGAGCCGAGCCAACTTTCCGAACCTTTGGAAACCGAATTATTGGATGGACGTAAAGCGTGGCACATTGTTTGGTTACAAAAAAGAACCGAGGCCCATACGGTCAACCTGAAAGACGATTATCAGATCATCGAACAACAGGCCCTAAACGATAAAAAGGCACAGGTCATGCGCGAATGGTTAGACCGCCTACGTGAAGGGGTTTACGTAAAAATCAATGAGGTTTCCCCGTAGCGGTCTGTTGGCCTAATCAACTTACATTTTTTTGAATATGGAGCTGGACATGACCGAATTAGAACAAGCCGAGAAACTACAAGATGCCTATCGCTCCCTTCGCGATGAGGTTGGGAAAGTCATTGTAGGACAAACGACCACTATAGACCAAATCATCATTGCCCTACTTTCAAGGGGACACTGTCTGCTGGTTGGCGTTCCGGGGTTGGCAAAAACGTTGCTCATTCAAACCATTTCCCAAGCCTTAGACCTTTCCTTTTCTCGCATCCAGTTTACGCCCGATCTCATGCCCTCTGATATCACAGGAACAGAGATTATCCAAGAAACGGATACCGGAGGCAAAGAATTTAGGTTTGTAAAAGGCCCCATCTTTGCACATGTGGTTCTGGCGGACGAGATCAACCGGACACCTCCTAAAACCCAAGCAGCCTTACTGGAGGCCATGCAGGAACACCATGTTACTGCTGCAGGTCACACGTATCATTTAGAAGAACCTTTTTTTGTTCTGGCAACACAAAACCCTATTGAGCAGGAAGGAACGTATCCGCTCCCAGAAGCTCAATTAGACCGTTTTATGCTGAATCTATGGGTGGATTATCCAACCTTTGAAGAAGAAGTCTCTGTGGTTCGCAACACTACCAGTAACCGCAAAATAACCGTCCAATCGGTTATTTCCCAACAGGATTTATTGCAGTATCAACAATTGGTTCGTATGGTTCCAGTGGCAGATAATGTCATTGAATATGCCGTAGGACTGGTGGCTAAAACAAGGCCGAACAATCCCAATGCCCCTAAATTGGTAAAAGACAACCTAAGCTGGGGAGCTGGTCCTCGTGCTTCTCAAAACCTGGTTCTCGGTGCAAAAGCGCTCGCCTTGTTGGAAGGCAGAATGACGCCACTGATTGAGGATGTAAAACGTTTGGCGATTCCCGTACTCCGACACCGGATTTTCACCAATTTCAATGCAGAAGCGGAAGGACGATCTACGGTTAATATCATTGAAGATTTGATTCGATAACTTGACCATAAAAAAAGCGCTGTTCCTTTTAGGGAGCAGCGTTTTTTTTATGCTTCGATAACGGCTTCTTGTTGCTGTCGTTGCCGCAATTGCTTGCAACGCCAAATGACCTCCTTAGACAAGGCCCAATAACACCGTGCACCCCGCGAACCACCCGCATATTCAAAAATTGATTTCCCCATAGCCGGTGCTTCCGCCAGTTGTTTATCAAACTGAATTACCGTCTCAAAAACGATCTCACCATACGTCTCGCGAACATTTGCCATTTTGACGGGCGTTCCCGGCATTTGATGATCCACCATCGTCGCAACTATACCTAATAAGGGCGAAAGTTTGTCTTCTGCAAGCATTAACTGCTCAAACGTATTCGTCAAACTCTCGATACCAGCAATGGCCAAATGATCTAAGGAGACTGGAACAATACAACCATCCGCCGCTGCAAGAGCGTTGCCAGAAAGAACGGTAAACGTAGGTTGGCAATCTAATAAGATGTAGCGGTATTTGCTGCGTAATGGCTCCAAGATGTCTTTAAGTTCATTAAATGTATCTTTTTGGAGTTTATTTTCCACAAAAGTCATCCCATAACCACTCGGAATAAGATCTACACGATCTAAGGCAGTGGGCTTAATCACCGTCTCGACAGGGAGTTTTCCTTCTATTACACCTGCAATGGTATCATAAGGCTCTTTTGCTGGTTCAATCCCCAATGCAATTGTAGCAGACCCTTGACGGTCTAAATCCACCACTAACACATCACTCCGAACCGCAAGAGCTGCAGCCAAATTAACTGCAGAGGTTGTTTTCCCCACCCCACCTTTGTCATTGATCAGCGCGATAATAAACCCACGCGGATCATCGAAAGGCTCAATCAAAACGTTAGACCTTGATATAGGAGCAGATTCCTTCTCATGGGTATCCCAGTCTGGCACATGTTTTCGCCTGAACTGGTCTTCCATCGTCCTAAAACTGGACGGAGCTAAGGTTCTTCCATTTCCGGCCATCCGGTTATTGGTGGTTTCCTTCAGTCGCTTTTCATCTGCATTAAACAGCGAAAAGAACTTTGAAAGTTTGGAAATTGCTCCCATAAGGCAAAAAATACTTTATTAAAACGAAGTTACGGTACACATCCTTTTGTTGTCAGATAGACAATCAATACTTCTTAGATGCACCAAGAAACACGACGGTTGCCCTTCTGTCTCAAAAAAGATTGTCTTCATTTGAGACATTCTTAATTTCAGCCAGAGCAAGCACTTCTTTATATCACCTATTAACAACAACTTAGCTATAGTCTCAAAATAATCCCTCATGTCCTTATATCTCGGAAGTTACGTTGCTACAACAGTACACAAACGAAAGATCGAGCATTTTAAGTTTAAGGAACCAAGTTTGAGTATTTTTAGTTCATTTAAATAGGATAGGCCAACCGTTTGCTTATCCTAAAACATACTTCGAGCATCAAAAAAGCACTCCTTGACCCAGAATAGAAACATTTATTTATTTTCTTACTTTATTTTGGGAATCATGCAATTTTTGGCACGGATGTTGCAATATATATAATTGGTGGTGGGTATTGGGGGCGTTCGTCAAACTTATTTCCTCCCTCAAAGTGTAAGTTTGAAAGCGCCCCTTACCAATTTAAGTAAAGAAAGCCGAAGTTTCACGTTGAAGTTTCGGTTTCTTTTTATTTACAACTGGATCCGGAACATTTCAACTCAATTCAATCTTGCCCCGCAAAAAGCCCGCCAGTCTTTACGCTATCATCCACCTTCAAACAATCTCCATGTTTCATTTATCGGAACCATGTGGGCTTCTTATCCTAATTTAACAATCGTTATGGGTTTGTCAGAATATTGCCATGATGGTTAACATCGTTTGTAGCGACATAGTTTTTTCATTGGTTCCGTGTTTGGACTTGTCGAAAACGGCTTCTCCATGGTTCTAAGAGGCCCGATAGAACACAAAAAGCCGGATGTTTAAACATAACAACCGGCTCCGGAAGGATAGAAAAACGGGCCTTTATTTACGAATTTCGCGAATACGGGCCGCTTTTCCACGTAGGTTGCGCAAGTAGTATAGCTTGGCGCGACGAATACGGCCACGGCTCACGACTTCAATTTTTGCGATTTTCGGGGAATACAGCGGAAAAATCCGTTCCACGCCAATCCCATTCGAGATTTTGCGCACGGTAAAGGTTTTGGTAGCCCCTTCGCCACTCCGGCTAATGACCACCCCCTTGTATTGCTGAATCCGCTCTTTATCGCCTTCGATTACACGCACATGCACATTAACCGTATCACCTGCTTTAAAATCAGGGATATCGTCTCGGAGCACTGTGGCTTCAACGACTTGGAGTTTAGCGTCTTTCATAGCATTAAGTTATAAGATGATTACATTTGATGTATATTTCGGAAGAGCGCACTATTCAAGCCCTTTTAAAAGATCGGGGCGTCTTTCTCGCGTCCGGCGGAGGCGCTCTTCGTCCCGCCATGCGTCAATTTTAGCATGATTGCCTTCTAATAAGACTTCCGGAACCCGCATCCCTCTGTACTCGGCTGGTCTGGTATAGACAGGCATATCTAATAAACCATCCTGAAACGAGTCTGAGAGTGCAGAGGTCGCATTAGACAACACACCGGGTATCAGACGAACAATTGCGTCAATAAGAATCGTAGCAGCTTGCTCACCACCACTAATGACATAATCTCCGATGGAGATTTCGCGGGTGATGTGGGCATCTCGGACTCGTTGATCAATTCCTTTGTAATGCCCTGTCACCATCATAATGTTTTTATGGAGCGAGAGTGCATTACAAATTCGTTGGTTTAGTAATTCACCGTCGGGAGTTAGGTAAATCACCTCGTTATATGGGCCACGCCCTTCTTGTTCTGACTTTTCCTTTAACGATTCGATGCAATTAAACAGTGGTTCTGGCTTAAGTACCATCCCTCCCCCACCACCAAATGGATAGCCATCCACGACACGATGTTTATCCATTGCATAGTCTCGCAAGTTATGAGCCTTGATGGTGGCCAACCCTTTTTTAATGGCTTGGCGCACGATGCTGTATTCAAGCGGCCCCTCAACAAGTCCGGGGAAAGCAGTTACGACATCTATCCACATGATTTTACGCTATTCAATTAATCCAGCAAACCTTCAATAGGACGAATGAGCACCTGTTGATTTACAGCGTCCACCTCTACCACAAATTCGGGTACAATGGGGATTAAGGCATCCGGTTTGTTTTTGCGTTGTACCACCATAATTTCGTGTGCAGGGGATTCCATCCACGCTACGACCTCTCCTATGGTTTCGTTGGCTTCGGTCAGTACGGTCATCCCAAGCAAATCGTCCAAGAAAAACTCATCGTCTTCAAGGGGTGGTAGTGCTGTTTCGTTGACATAAACGGCATGGCCTTTGATCATTTCGACTTCTTCAGGGTTTTGGATGCCTTCCAAAGCGAGCAACACATAGGTATGTTTAGCCGTTATTTGAAGCCTCACCGAGCGGATCGGATGACGTTTGGCAAGTTGGGCTTCTTTCCCGATATAAACGTCTTTCAGTTGTAAAAAACGATTCGGGTCATCGGTTTCAGGAAAAACTTTCATTTCCCCTTTAATACCGTGTGGCCTATAAACATTTCCGATCAGAATGCGGTTTGGTATTGGATTCATAGCGTTTCACATGCTTCAACGTGCCAATTAGCACGGAAGACTGCGTATTTAGGCTTCGGCGGTTGTCTCGGCGGCGGCATCGGCTACGGCCTCATCGGCAGCTGCAGCAACCGCATTTGCGGCCTCTTGTGCGGCGGCAGCTTCGGCAGCGGCGGCGGCACGAGCAGCTTCGGCAGCAGCACGAGCGGCCTCGGCTTCAGCTTTTGCGCGGGCTTCGGCTTCTGCTCGAAGTTTTGCCAATTCAGCAGCTTTTTCTTCGGCTTGTTGCTTTTCTTTTGCAAATGCCTCACGAACTCGGTCTGCTTTGGTTACATTCAAGGAACGGCTCTTTCCAGCTTTTGCGGCTTTCCAAGAGTCCAATTCTTGTTCAATTTCTTCTGCGGTTTTGCCTTTGCGCTCTAAATGGAGACGGAGCAATAGCCCTCTGCTGCTCAGGATAGCGCGAACCGTGTCACTTGGTTCTGCGCCTTCGCGCAACCAATACATCAAGCGGTCTTCGTTGATGGTAATCTCAGCCGGCTCTGGAATCGGGTTATAGCGACCCAAATCTTCGATAAAGCGTCCGTCGCGGCGTGCCCGACTGTCTGCGGCAACAATCCCGTAGAGTGGACGTTTGGAGCGTCCCATTCTTCTCAGGCGAAGTTTAACTGCCATGTTTTAAGGGTTTTCGTACGATAATATAAATGAATGAATATATGTTAATTAGCAAAGATTAACGGAGTTTGCGTCCAGTGGTGAGGTTTTTCATGTTCACCTGCCGACCTTTTCCCGTGAGTTTGGTCATGGTCTTCATCATCTTCTTCATTTGCTCAAACTGCTTAATGAGTTGATTCACGTCGTTGATGGTTGTCCCACTTCCGGTTGCAATGCGTTTACGTCGGCTTGCGTTAATGATCTGTGGCTTCAGACGTTCGTCAACCGTCATTGAGAGAATAATGGCCTCGATTTGTTTAAATTGGTCTTCATCCACCTCGACATCCTTCAATTGTTTGCCCATCCCTGGAATCATGCCCAAGAGATCGGTGAGCGACCCCATTTTTTTGATTCGTTGGAGTTGGTCATAAAAGTCCTGAAGGTTAAAGTCGGCAGTTGCGAGTTTTTTTTGCAGTTTAGCCGCTTCTTTTTCTTCAAATTGGGCTTGTGCCTTTTCCACGAAGGAAACCACATCTCCCATGCCCAATATCCGCTGCGCCATCCGATCGGGAAAGAACGGCGTTAAGGCATCCATCTTTTCGCCCGTAGAAGCAAACTTGATGGGTTTATGTACGACAGACCGAATGGAGAGCGCCGCCCCACCCCGTGTATCACCATCCAATTTTGTTAAAACGACACCATCAAAATCCAACCGCTCATTAAAGGTTTTGGCGGTATTAACGGCATCCTGCCCCGTCATTGAGTCCACGACGAAGAGAATTTCGTCTGGATTGACGGCATTTTTAATATTCTCCACCTCTTGCATCATGGCCTCGTCCACCGCCAAACGTCCAGCAGTGTCCACGATGATGACATCCCGACCATTTTTGCGCCCAAACTCGACGGCGTCTTTTGCTACCCGTACAGCATCTTTAACGGGCATACCGTCTTCTTGCATCAAGGCATGTACCGGAACACCTACTTGCTCTGCCAAAACGGTAAGTTGTTGTACCGCAGCCGGACGATACACGTCGGCAGCCGCCAAGAGTGGTGAGTGGCCTTGAGACTTGAGAAATAAGGCTAACTTACCGCAAAAGGTGGTTTTACCAGAGCCTTGGAGACCTGCCACCAAAATAACGGTAGGGGGTTTATTGCTTTTGTTGATGCCAACTTGTTCGCTTCCTAACAAGAAGACAAGTTCATCATATACAATTTTGGTGAGTAACTGTCCCGGACGAACAGCCGAAATCACCTTTTGCCCAAGGGCTTCTTCTTTCACTTTATCGGTAAACGTGCGCGCCACTTGGTAGTTTACGTCGGCATCAAGTAGGGCACGGCGTATTTCGCGCATCGTCTCGGCGATGTTCAACTCATTAATACTGCCTTGCCCTCGTAGGGTCTGAAACGCAGCGTCTAACTTCTCTTGGAGGTTCTCGAACATGTGTTTTGGAAGATTTTGCTTTTTTGTCCAGAACGGCAAGATACAAAACCTTTATTTTTATCACCTCATAAACACCCCCTTTATGAAGACCTATTCACATTAGATTTTCAAAATCTTAACAAAGAGAATTATCGTGCCGATATCTTCATCGCAACATCAACTTAACGTCAAACTTTTTTCAGAAACGGCCTTGGTTGGTATGGGGCGCGTAGGAAGAGCCTTAGCTTGGGCGATGTACGAATCCCAATGGCCGCTATCTTCGCTCTATGGGCGAAGCGCCCAAACGGATCTCCCTTTGCCCGTTCAAAAGCTAAACACATGCCAAAATACAACAGCAAAATTTTGGATCCTCTGCGTGCCCGACGACCAAATCCCATCGGTAACCATGGAGCTATCCGGTTTTCAAGAAAATTGGGAAGGGTACATCGTCGCACATACTTCTGGCATACATTCCGCCAAGTCTTTGGAATTGTTGCGCAAACAAGGGGCTTCCGTCATGAGTTTTCATCCTCTGCAATCTTTTCCACCAAGAGCGACGCCAGACCTCTTTAAAGATATTTTTATAGTCCTCGAAGGCGACCAAGCGGCTCTTGATGTTGGGGCAGCATTGGCCACTCACCTTGGCGCACAACCCCGCACCATTTCTTCAGATGCCAAACCCGCTTACCACATGGCCGCTTCGATGGTCTCAAATTTCACCGTAGCGCTGATGGGGATCGTACATGAGGTTTTGTCCGAAATTGGGTTTTCCGAGCATGACGCACGACATTTGTTACAGCCCCTTTTATCTGGAACCTTACAAAATCTGTCTCGTTACTCGGCAGAGGTCGCCCTAACTGGCCCCATTGTGCGAGGCGACACACACACCATTGCACAACACCTAAAGGCATTATCCAGCGAACATCTTGCCCAATTTGCATTGTTTTACCATGTCTTGGCCGCCGAAACAACGCGATTGGCCTTAAAAAGCGGACGTTTATCCAATGAGCAAGCTATCCCGATTTTAGACCTTATCCGATCTCACCTCCAACAAACTGATTCTTAACCACCGATGTCCCTCAACGCCATTCGTATTGAAGCCGTCCAGCAATCCCAATTGGATTCTTTCCGCGCCTTGGCCATTGGCGCATACCTTGGTTCTTATCCGTATCTTTGGACACCCGAAAATTTGCAACGATATTTGGATTTAGAGTACAGCCAAGAACGGCTTCTCCGTTTCTTCACCGATCCAAATAGTGCAGTATGGTGGACATTTTTAAACGAAAAACCTGTTGGATATACTGTCGTTAGAAAACGTGCCCTGATCCAGCCAGAAGACAAAACCGTTGCATTCCTTCACCGCCTTTATCTACTACCGGAAGCACAAGGTCTGGGCATCGGCCAAGGACTTTACCAAAAAGCAGCACACTTTGCGCAAGCAGCTGGCGAAACCGAAATATGGTTATATTGTATGGCGAGCGCTCCGGCAGTGTTGTTTTATCGCCGAAATGGATATAAGACGGTGCGAACAACCTACTACGACCGGATTCCTATGCGCAACCGCGAAATATCGAAAATTCTCGTTATGAAAAAATCCCTTATATTATAAACCCTTAATCACAAAAACATGGCAGACATTACCGTCCAAGAACTCAAGAAGCGAATGGATGCTGGGGAAAAGCTGAACATTATTGATGTACGCGAACCCGCAGAATATGAAGTTTCAAATATTGGTGCTCCCTTGGTTCCTCTCAGCACCCTTACCGATTTATCTCCTTTTGAATCCTACCGTGAGCAAGAATTGATCGTTCACTGCCGAAGTGGGGCAAGGAGTGGCCGTGTGGTGCAGATGTTGTTGCACGCTGGGTACAAAAACCCACGCAATTTAGTGGGTGGTATTATGGCTTGGGCCGCAGATATTGACCCAAATATGACCGTTGCATAACCAAGCATGAGGACTCCGGCCAAGGCAGGTGTCCTCATTTACTCTTTGATGATGTACAAAAGATATTGATGTATCTACGTTCTACCTGTCCTTGATGTCCTCATTTATTCCTTGATGCTGTTCCCCCTCCGAGAACACTTGTTCAAACCACCTTGTAACAACTGAATCAACAATGGTTTTTCTATTTTTCCATGTTTTGGATGAAAATACTACTCGCTAAATTTTGCCCACACATATTTCCCTTTCTTAAGTCGTTGTTTATTTTGGTAAAATAGTATAAACAACAATGCGTACCGACACCATCTTCCATCAGATATTTTCCTGCCAGCCCAATGCACTTTTCGAGTTA